>DASSGP010000341.1:0-21574 GCA_035693405.1 Rudaea sp.
CAACCACGTGCTGGTGCTGATCGACGGCGTGCGCGTCGCATCGGCCAACACCGGCGCGTTCGCGTTCGAGAACCTGCCGCTCGATGCGGTCGAGCGGATCGAGATCGTGCGCGGTCCGCGCGCCAGCTACTGGGGCTCGGATGCGATCGGCGGCGTGATCCAGATCTTCACGCGCAAGCTCGAAGCGGCACACATCGCCGCGAGCTACGGCAGCTATCGCAGCGCCGACGGCAGCGTCGGCATCGGCCAATGGTCGGACGCCGGCGGTTTCAGCGCGCAGTTCGGCGCGCGCCACGTCGGCGGTTTTTCGGCGACGAATGCCGGAATCTGCAACGGCCCCGACGATCCGTACTGCATCTTCAATCCGGACGACAACGGCTATCACAATCACGATGTCGTCGCCCAAGGCGCCTATCGGTTCGGCGCGCAGATGTTGTCGGGAACCGTCTTCCGCAACGAAGGCGGCGTGAGTTTCGACAACGGCAGTTTCGGCGCCGGCCATTCGACCACGCTGGACCAGGCGATCGGCCTGAACCTGGAGGGTCCGCTGGCGCCGAACTGGAATCAGCGCCTGTCGCTCGGCACATCGCGCGAAGATCTCGAAACGCCGGCGTTCGGCAGCGCGTTTCGTTCGACCCGCGAGCAGGCTGCCTGGGTCAACGATGTGACATTGTCCACAACGCAGCATATTGTCGCCGGCGCGGACTACAGCCATGATCGTGGCGTCACGCTCGACAGCACCGGTTTCGGGCCGACCTACGACGTCGCGCGCAACGACGGCGGCATCTTCGCCGGCTGGCACGCGCAGTCCGGCGCGGTGAACGGCGAGTTGTCCGGGCGCTACGACGACAACAGCGACTTCGGCGGCGCGTTCTCCGGCTCCGGCGCGGTCGGCTGGAAGGCAACCGAGGACCTGCGCCTGATCGCCAGCTATGGCAACGCGTTTCGCGCGCCGACCCTCAACGAGCTGTTCTCGCCGGGCTACGGCGGCTACTACGCGGGCAATGCGCAACTCGACCCGGAACGCTCGCGCACGGCCGAGCTTGGCCTGGACTGGCGCATCGATGCGGCCAACCGGCTCGGCGTCCGCGCGTTCTCCACGCGCGTGCACGACCTCATCGACTTCGCCGGCGGCAGCACCTTCCAGGCGATCAATATCGCGCACGCGCAGATAGACGGCGCCGAACTGACTCACAACCTGAACTCGGGCGCATGGTCGCTCGACAATGAGCTGACCTTGCAGAACCCGCGCAACACCGACACCGGCGCGCAACTGTTGCGCCGGCCCAAAGAGAAATTCTCGAGTGTGCTGACCGCGGCGTTGGGCGAGCGTGCCAGCGCCGGCGTGGAGTTAGTCTGGAGCGGCAAACGCGAGGACTATGCCGGCACGACGTTGGGCGCCTACAGCCTGCTGAATCTGCGCGCCAGTTACACGCTCGATGCGTCCTGGCAGGTCGGCGCGCGCCTCGAAAACCTGTTCGATCGCGACTATGAGCTCGTCCACGGCTACAACACGGCAGGCCGCTCGCTCTACCTGACCGCAACCTGGCAGCCGCAACTCTACGCAACGGGGCGCTAGGCCGGGAGGCGTGATCATCGAAGCGTTCTTGGACGCGGATTACGCGGAGGAACACGGATTGCCACAGTTAGAGCCGGAGTTCTGTGTGGATTCCGCCCTGCCAAGTCGGACGCCGTCTCCGCGTTCGCTCTATCCGCGTGAATCATTCACGTGAATCAGCGTTGATCCGCGTCCAACAAAGCTCTTCCTGATTTCGCCGGCCGAAGGTGCGTGCCGGCGACCGGTGGCAGTGGCCGGACGCCCGTTTGCGGCATAGAATTCCCAATAGGGGCACTTGCGTAAGGGACGAACACGAATGGCGCTTGGGGGAACGGGCTCGGAGCACCTGACGGATCTGGATCCGCTGGACCTGACCAGTCTGGCCAGCCGTGATGATCTGCCGGCGCGTGTTCGCCAGGTGCTCGAAGGCGTGTTTGGCCTGTTCACGCGCAATCTCGAGCGCTCACTCGTTCCGGTCCTCGACGAATTCGAAATATCGCTGGTCCGGCAAGCGAGCAAGTCGCAGGCGGGTGAGACCGGCCAACGCAGCCTGGAGTCGGTGCGCAAGCTCAAGAGCACGCGCAATCAGTTGCTGCCACGCCTGATTCTTGCCCTCGAAGACGGCGTGGCGCGGCTCGACCAACGCGCCGCCGGCGCACCCAAAAAGGTCGCGCCGGCGATGCTGGCGCTTCAGGACCTGGAACTGGTCGGCTCGACCGATCTGGACGAGTCGCTGACCTTGCAGGACATGGCGGCGCGGCTCGAAGCCCGCCATTCGCTCGCCCTTTACGAACTCGGCCACCGCTTTGCGGTGCTCGTCGCGCGGCCTGCGTTCCAAGCCGAATCGCTGCCGCTGGGGCCGGCGCATATCGGCGCAGCACTGCACTACGCCGCCGCGGCCCTGGACATACCGGTCGATCATCGCGTGCTGCTGTACGAGGTCTTCGACCGCCTGGCAATGGCCGGCGTCGGCGCGCTGTACGCCGCCGCGAACTTGCATTTCATCGAACAAGGGATCTTCCGCCATCTGCAAGTGCAGACCGCGATGCGTGGCCGTGCAGCCGGTGCGCGCCCCGGCGTCGATCCGCGCACGACCGCTTCCACTCCTGTTGCGAGCGAGCCGCCTGCGCCGCGGCCAAAAAAAACCTCGACGATGGGCGAAGATACGGCCGCGTTCGGCCTGGCGGCCTTCGAAGTGGTTTCCACGCCGGTGCGCTCGAGCCGTCCCGTCGTGGCGCCGCGCGGCGAAGCGCCGATACGCTCGGCATCGGCCGCAGAGCTGCGCGATGCAGAGCAGTTCAAGCCGGTCCGCGAATGGCTGGCCGCTCGTCGGCGCGTTCTTTGCATCGCTACGGCGATGAAAGATGCCGAAGCGTACGAACCCAGCGCGCGCGAAGTGCAGACGGCCCTGGGCACGCTGCAGATCCGCTCCCCGCCGACGATCATGCTCGGCGGCAAGGTCGTGCATCGCACCCTGGCTCAGCTAAAACAGGATCTGCTAAACCAATTGCGTCAGGTTGCTCCGCCCGGCCAGGCGTTGCAGCTCGGCGACGAGGACACGGACACGATCGAAGTCGTCGGCCTGTTGTTCGACGAACTCATGCACGCGCTGCGTTCGAGCGGGCGGACGCCGTCGCTGCTGACGCGGTTGCAAGTGCCGATCCTGCGCGTTGCCTTGCGCGACAAGGGATTTTTCCTGCGCGCCGATCATCCGGCGCGGCAACTGCTCAACACGATCGCCGAAACCGGCGTGCACTGGATCGACGATGTCGGCGGCGAGTCGGATGTGGCGCTGATCGAGCGCGTGCAGCGTGCGATCGACCGCGTGAACCATGAATTCGATTCGGACCTGAAACTGCTCGAACGGATCAACGACGAGTTGCTTCTGCACATGCAGTCGCTCGCGCGCAGGGCCGATGTCGCCGAGCGCCGCTTGGTCGACGCGGCGCGCGGACGCGAGAAGCTTTCCATGGCTCGCGAGACCGCCAGCCGCGCGATCGCCGACCGTCTGACCGCAGCCAAGCCAAGCCGCCTGTTGCGCACGTTGCTGGAACAGGCCTGGACCGACGTGCTGGCCCTGACCGTGCTGCGCCAGGGCGAGGGCAGCGATATCTACCGGCGCCAGCTCGACGTTGCCGATCAACTGATCGCCGCTGGCGACGCCAGTCTAGGCGCCGGCATCCGGCCGCTCGCCGCCGCGTCGCGCGAAGAGATCGAAACCGGCCTCGCTCAGGTCGGCTATCACGACGACGAAGTGCGCGCCGTCGTCGACCGCGTTTTTACACCAGAGCGCGCCGAGCAGGACGACACGGCTATCTCCCAGACCGATCTGGCCATGCGTCTGAAGAGCAAGATGCGCCTCGGCGAAACGGTCGCGGCCGACGCACCTTTGCAAAGCGCGCAGTTGCGCCAGGCAAGCCTGCAGCTCAATCCCGAAGAAACGCAGATGCTCGAGCGCCTGAAGTCGATGCCCGCCGGTGCCTGGTTCGAACTCATGGGCAAAACGCCGAGCGATCGCACACGCCTGAAGTTGAGCTGGTTGTCGCCGATGAGCGGCCGCTGTCTGCTGGTAAATCAGCGCGGCGTTCGCGTCGACGAATGCGATCTGGACCACCTGGCGCGCGATATTGTCGCCGGCCGCGTGCGCCTGTCGCCGCCGGACCGCGAATCGCTCGTCGACCGCAGCTGGAAAGCCGTCGCGAACACGCTAAAACAGTTCGTTACCACAGCGCAGGGCGGCGCCGTACAACCGTAACCGGGCCAAGCCAAACGAGTCCGCACACCTGCCCTGGCCAGTCTGCCCTGCCAGCGCCGGACGGCATTGCTACAGGGAACGCATCGTACTAACCTCGATCCTGCGAGATCGATTGCTGGCGCTTGTTTTGCATGGCAACTGACGGCAATCGGGCACCGGCGTCGTCGCGGCGCATGGGCCCATCCGCCAAGCTGCTTGCACAAGAGGAAGACGGTCATGACGCAGGGAGTTTCCTCGTTCCGGCGCGTCGCCACGCCGCACGAGCGCGTGTTAAAGAAACTGTCGCAACGGCAGGATCTGCCGCCGCGCGTGCGCCACATGCTCACGGGTCTTCTGGGGCTGGCGACCGGCAGTCAGGCCCAGTCGCTGCTGACAGCGCTCGACGAGTTCGAGAAGGAACTGTTCGAACACGCAAGCAAGGCTCACACGAACGAGCAGTGCAACCGCTTCTTTGATTCGCTGCGCGAAGTCAAACGCGTTCGCGCCGATGCCGCACCGCGCTTCCTGCTGGCGATCGAAGACGGGTTGGCGCGCTTCGACGAGCGCCGCAGGCTCGACCATACCGAACCGTCCCGGGCCGCAACACACGCGCACGCGGAATTGTCCCTGGTGGAGACCACTGAACTGGAGGATTCCCTGGCCTTGCAGGAAGTGGCGACGAAGTGCGAAGTCCGCCAGGCATTGATGCTGCATGAGCTTGGACATCGCTTCGGGGTCCTCGCGGGCCAGCGCGCGTTCGAAGGCGACAGCGTGCCTTTGGGACCCGCACAATTGATGGCAGCGGTGCGCCATGCGACGACCGGCATGGACATTCCGATCGAACATCGCGTCCTGCTGTATCGCACCTACGAGCGCGCCGTGGTGAATCAGATCGGCACGTTCTATGCGGCGCTGAACGCCTTTCTCGTCGAACACCGCATCCTCCGGCACCTGCGCATCTACGTGCCGCTGCCCCAAAGGAGCGGAAGCGCCGGCCAAGCCGATGGCGCTGCGCCGCCGATCATCGATCGCGCAGCGGGCGTCGCGACGCCGACGCAAGCCACGCATGCGCAGCCGTCGGTGCAGAACCGGAGCCAGGCTGGCGCAGAGCGTGCAGCTGCCGTTGATACCGGCGCTGCTCCTGCGGCGGCCACCGCGCCGGACGCGCGGCCTGTGTCTTCTGGCTCAACGGCGTCGATCGGCCTGCGCGACTCCGAGCTGTTTGGCACGTTGCGCGAACTGCTTGCCAGCAGGCGCCATGACCCACTAGCGCGGGCGCCACAGAAGGAACGCTCCAGGGGTTATGTGCCAAGCGCCGACGCCCTCCAGTCGGTGCTTGCGAAGCTGCAATCCAAAGCGGTGATTCCCGCCGGGGACACGACTGGACACTCGACGACGCAACTCAAGGAGGATCTGCTCGATCAGTTGCGTCAGTTCGCACCGCCGGGACAGAAACCGCAGTTGGACAGCGAAGATGCCGACACGATCGACCTGGTCGGCATGCTTTTCGACCAGATTGCGCAAAGCGCGCCGGCGAAAGGCAACACCCAGTCGATGTTGACGCAGTTGCGCGTGCCGCTGCTGCGCGTTGCGTTGAGCGACAAGGGTTTCTTCTCGCAGCGCTCGCATCCGGCGCGCGAGCTGCTCAATGCGATTACCGAGACCGGTATCCACTGGATAGACGACAGCGAGAGCGAGCCCGACCCGGCCCTCCTCCACAAGCTGCACACGCTCGTCGAACGCCTCAACCACGAGTTCAATGGCGACCTGAGTCTGATCGAGCACATGCTCGGCGATCTGTCGCAGCACATGCACAAGCTGGCCCGCACCGCCGCGGTTGCGGAGCGCCGCCTGGTGGACGCGTCCAAGGGCCGTGAAAAACTTGCGCTTGCGCGCGAAACGGCCGGCAACGCGATCGCCGCGCGCATCGCCGCAGCGCATCCCAAGCGCCTGCTGCGAACGCTGCTCGAACGGGCCTGGACCGACGTGCTGGCACTGACCCTGATGAGCCAGGGCGAAAAAAGCGAGGCTTACCGCAAGCAGCTGGCCGTCGCCGATCAGCTCATCGCCGCCGGCAACAACGTTCGCGCAAGCGACGAGCCGCCCGCCGCGGCGCTGCGACGGGAAGTCGAAAAGGGACTCAGCCAGGTCGGATATCACAAGGACGAAATCCATACCGTGGTCAAGCGCCTGCTGACGCCCGAGACCGCGAGCGAGGACAACCCGGCATCGCAGACCTCGATCGCGCTGCGGATCAAGAGCAAGCCCCCGCTGACGGGATCGGCGGACGACGAACGACCCGTGCATGCCGCAACCCTGCGCCGGGCCGCGTTGCAGCTGACCGACGCCGAAGAAAAGATGCTCGAGAGCCTGAAGCACGTTCCGTTCGGCACCTGGTTCGAATTCGCCATCAACCAGCAGGGCCAGCGCGTACGGCGCAAGCTGAGCTGGTTCTCGCCGCTGACGGGACACTGCCTGTTCGTCAACCAGCGCGGCGAGCGTGCGCGCGAATGCACGCTGGAACAGCTGGCGCGCGACATCGTGCGCGACCAGGCCAACATCTTGAAGCCGGAACAGGAATCCATGGTCGATCGCGCGTGGAAAGCGATCGTCACTTCGCTCAGGCAGCTGACTGGACGCAGCGCGGACGCCTCGCCGCTGCCGGCGTAGGAACGCGCGCGACCATGTCGTGCTTCACCAAGCGCATCGTCGCCATTCCACGCAAGCCGCCGGTTTCGGGGAGTGCAAGGCTTGCAGCATCCAGATGCCCCAAACGCACTTTTTGTGCGACAGGCGAACGCCGCTTGGACGAAAACCAGAGACTGTCGGTTCAGGCATTGCCAGCGCCTCCGCATCGGACTACGCTGGAAAACGCGCCGATATTTCGCGTGGCTCGACCTTGTTTTTTCATGCCCTCGCAGACGGCTCGGCGAAGGGCGAGACAATCGCACGCCACGACACTCCTTGTGGCTTACGCTGAAATTGTACGCTGAGCAATTGCCGCTGCTGGCGGCGCGAATGGACTCCCTGATCGAAAAAGCAAGAACAGGGGATACGGGACATGGTGCAGGGGGCTTCTACGTTCGGCACGCCGGTCGTGTCGCGGCAGCCAGTGCTGAAAAAACTCGCGCACCGGCGCGATTTGCCGCCGCGCGTGCGTCATATTCTCACCGGGCTGCTCGGGATTTGCACGCGAAGTCTCGCCGATTCGGTCGGTGCCGCGTTCGACGAGTATGAGCATGAGCTGCCCAGGCAAGCGGCTAGAGCACGTAGCGTCGAGCAGAGCCGGCGCTGGTTCGAGTCGCTGCGTGAAGTCAAGCGGGCGCGCGACGAAGTTACCCTGCGCTTCCTGGCGAACATCGAAGATGCACTGACGCGCTTCGAAGAGGGCGCCGATGCACGCGGTGCAATGCGGACTCAGGACAGCACGCAACACGCCAGTGTAGAGCTTTCGCTGGTCGAGACCGGTGACCTGGAGTTGTCCCTGGCAGCGCAGGAGATAGCGACCCGCTCGGAAATCCGCCAGTCGTTGGCCTTGCTCGACCTCGGTCACCGCTTCGGCGTGCTCGCCGGGCAGCCTGCTTTCGAAGCCGAGCGCATGGTTCTCGGACCAGGGCATTTGCTGCGCGCCTTGCGCGATGCGAGCAGTTGTCTCGACCTGCCGGCCGAACATCGCGTGCTGTTCTGCCATGCATTCGACCGCGTCGCCCTCAGCGCAATCGGTACGTTCTACGCGGCGCTGAATGCGTTCTTTGTCGAACACCGCATACTCAGGCACCTGCGTGCGCATGCGCCTATTCGGCCGAGGAGCAAGAGCGGCAGTCCCGAGGAGCAAGCCCCTGCGAACGTTGCTCGCCCACGCAGCGAGACGGTCACACCACAGTCCCTGCCGTCGGCACGGATTTCGAGCGAAAGCAGTGGCGGCCGCACCAATCCGGAATTGAACGATCCGGAATTGTTCACGACGCTGCGCGAACTGCTGGCCGGCAGGCAGCGCGCGTCGCATGCGCGCAGCGCGTCAGCGCCCGGCAATCACGGCTATGTGCCGAGCGCCGAGCAGGTGCAATCGGTGCTCGGCCGGCTGCAGTCGAAACCGGACGCCTCGGCGGAAGCCGGCGGCAAGGTTGCGCGGCGCCCGGCAACGCACCTGCGGCAAGAACTGCTCGACCAGTTGCACCAGTTCGCGCCACCGGGTCAACGCCTGCAGCTCGACGCGGAAGACTCCGACACGATCGATCTCGTCGGGATGCTCTTCGACTATATCGAGAAGAGCGCGCCTGCGAACGGCAGCACGCAGAAGATGATGACCAAGCTGCAGGTTCCGCTGCTGCGTGTCGCGCTGCGCGACAAGAGCTTCTTCAGCCACGGCTCGCATCCGGCGCGCCTGCTGCTCAATGCGATCGCCGAAACCGGCATCAACTGGATCGACGACGCCGAAGGCGAGGCCGATCCGGTCCTGCTCAAGAAGATGCACCTTGTCATCGAACGCCTGAACGCCGAATTCGACGGCGACCTGAGCCTGATCGAGCGCATGCTCGGCGATCTTTCACAGCACGTGCAGACGCTCGCGCACAAGGCCGACGTCTCCGAGCGGCGCCTCGTCGATGCAACCAAGGGACGCGAAAAGCTCGGGCTCGCTCGCGAAACTGCAAGCAACGCGATCGCCGCACGCGTCACCGCGGCCAAACCCGGACGCCTGCTGCGCACGATGCTCGAGCAGGCCTGGACCGACGTGCTTGCGCTCACGCTCTTGCGTCATGGCGAAACCAGCGAGGCCTACCTGAAGCAACTGGACGTTGCCGATCGGCTGATCGCAGCGGGAGGCGGCAAAGGCGGCGCGGACCCGCCCGCGGTCGCCGCACTGCGCCAGGAAGTCGAGCGCGGCCTTGGCCAGGTGGGCTTTCATCACGACGAAATCCAGGCGGTCGTCAGGCACCTGCTCGCTCCCGGAGAATTGGCGCAGGAAGACGATCAGCCCTCGCAGACCCAGATCGCGGTCCGGCTAAAGAGCAAGACTCATCTTGGCTCCGCAGGTGAAGAAAAGCCGCTGCAGGCCGCGGCGGCACGCCGGGCGTCGCTGCAGCTCAACCCGGCGGAACAGCATATGCTCGAGCGCTTGCAGGGCATTCCGTTCGGCACCTGGTTCGAATTCGCCACGAACCAGCAAGGTGATCGCGCGCGGCGCAAGTTGAGCTGGTACTCGACGATTACCGGGCGCTGCCTGTTCGTCAACCAGCGCGGGGCGCGCGCTTTCGAACGCACGCTGGAGCAATTGGCGCGCGAGATCGTGCGCGGACAAGCCAATATCGCCGCGCCCGAGAAGGAATCGCTGGTCGATCGCGCGTGGAATGCGATCGCCGCATCGCTCAGACAGCTGACTCGCCAGGCGCCGGCCAGCGCTCCAGCGGCGCGTTGACCGCCGGGGTTCTTGATCGCGACCGGGTAAAGCGCGTAGGGTCACAATCTGAAGTTCGGGGTAAACAAAATGGTCGAACAACGCAGATCACGCCGCAAGAAGGCGCCACAGACAATCCAGGTGACGAATTCGATTACCGGCGAGGCAATAGGCTTCGTCGGCAATCTCTCCATCGACGGCATGCTGCTGATCGCGAACCGCGCGCTGCCCGACAATGCGCTGTTCCAGTTCGCGTTCGAGTTGCCCGGCCATGCCGGGTCCGCGAACCGCCGGATTGAAATCGGCGTGCACGAGCAGTGGAGCGAGCCGGCCAGCATTCCCGGTCAGTTCTGGGCCGGCTTCCGCATCATCGACATCGACCCGCAGGATCGCGTCGCGCTTGGCGCCTGGGTCAACGCGCAGGAAGACCAGATCGCCTGACGCCGCACGCTGTGCGGCGCGCGCCCGCACCGGCAATTTACGGCACAATAGCGGTCCCGCATCGCGGAACTGCCCGTCATGTCCGACCTGCTCGCCCGACTGTATCCGGATCACCTCGCCACGCTGCGCCAGCGCGCCGATACGGCGCTCGCGCGAGGCGGTTTCGATCACCTGGTCGTCGCGGCCGGCGTTCCGCCCTACCAGTTTCTCGACGACCGTCCGTTCCCGTTTGCGGTCAATCCGCACTTCAAGCACTGGCTACCGGTCACGAAGGCGCCGGGTTCGTGGCTGCTGTACACGCCGGGGCAAAAGCCCAAGCTGATCTACCTGCAGCCGCACGACTACTGGCACGTCGTGCCCGACGCGCCGGCCGGTTACTGGGTCGAGCACTTCGATATCGTCATCGTTCGCGAGTCGAAGCAGGCGCGCGCGCATCTGCCGGCGGCGACGGCGCGTTGCGCGATCGTCGGCGACACGAACGTCGCGGCGGGCGATTTCGCGCCGAACAATCCGTCCGCGGTGTTGAACTACCTGCACTACCATCGCGCCTACAAGACCGACTACGAACTGGCGATGATGCGCGTCGCCAGCAAGCTCGGCGCGCGCGCGCACCGCGCGGCCGAGTCGGCTTTTCGCGACGGCGCGTCTGAGTACGGCATTCACATGGCCTATCTGGCGGCCGTGCACGAAACCGAGAGCGAACTGCCGTACAGCAACATCGTCGCGCTGAACCAGCACGGCGCGGTGCTGCACTACACCGATCTGAATCGCGCGCCGCCCGCCCATTCGAACTCATTCCTGATCGACGCCGGCGCGAGCTTCCACGGCTATGCCAGCGACATCACGCGCACCTACGCGGCCAACGGCGCGGCGGAGTTCCAGTCCCTGGTCGACGCGGTCGACACGGCGCAGCGCGGCTTCGTCGCCAAGGTGCGCGCCGGGCAGTCGTATCCGGAATTGCACGTGCATGCGCATCGCGTCCTTGCCGGCATCCTGCGCGAACAGGAATTCATCCGCATGAGCGCGGACGACGCAGTCGAGTCCGGGGTGTCGAGCGTGTTCTTTCCGCACGGCCTGGGTCACCTGATCGGCCTGCAGGTGCACGACGTCGCCGGTTTCCAGCGCGACGATTCCGGCGGCACGATCGACAAGCCGTCCGGGCATCCGTACCTGCGCCTGACGCGCACGATCGAGCCGCGCATGGTCATGACGATCGAGCCGGGCATCTACTTCATCGACATGCTGCTGGCCGAACTGAAGGGCAAGTCACAGTCCAGCGATGTCAACTGGAACAAGGTCGATCGGTTTCGCCAGTACGGCGGCATCCGCATCGAGGACGATGTCGCCTGCACCGACGGCGCGGCGGAGAATCTCACGCGCGACGCTTTTGCCGCGGCCGCCTGAATCTCTTGCTGAGACCGCCTGATAGCGTTGCCAAAGACGCGACAAGCGTTGCCGTGCCGGCGCCCTGATGCGGCGTATACTATGTCGTGCACATGGACCTCGCGACAGACACTGCTGACAGTCGGGTCGAGCGCTCCTGGTTCCGGAGCCCACGGGGCGTGCGCCTGACGGTCGAGCTCGCGGCGATAATCCTCGCCAAGATCATCGTGCTGGTCCTGCTGTATTTTTTCCTGTTCGCGCAGCCGCGCGTGCAAACCTCGCCCGCGGCGATGCGCGATCACCTGGCTGAAACCGGCACGCGGACCTGCTGCGATGATCGATCCTGAGCTGGTCACCCTGTCGCGCGCGCAATTTGCGCTGACGGCGCTCTATCACTTCCTGTTCGTGCCGCTGACGCTCGGCCTGTCGTGGCTGCTGGCGATCATGGAAGCGGTTTATGTGATGAGCGGACGAGACATCTGGAAGCGCATGACCCAGTTCTGGGGCGTGCTGTTCGGCATCAACTTCGCGATGGGCGTTGCGACCGGCGTGACGATGGAATTCCAGTTCGGCACGAACTGGGCCTACTACTCGCACTATGTCGGCGACGTGTTCGGCACGCCGCTCGCGCTCGAGGGGCTGATGGCGTTCTTCCTCGAGGCGACGTTCATCGGATTGTTCTTCTTCGGCTGGGAGCGGCTCAGCCGCGTGCAGCACCTGAGCGTGACCTGGCTGCTCGCGCTCGGCACGAACCTGTCGGCGCTGTGGATCCTGATCGCGAACGCGTGGATGCAGAATCCGGTCGGTGCCGAATTCAACATCGACTCGATGCGCATGGAGGTGACGTCGTTCTCCGCTGTGGTGTTCAACCCGGTCGCGCAATCAAAGTTCGTGCACACCGTCAGCGCCGGCTACGTACTCGGCTCGATGTTCGTGCTGTCGATCAGCGCCTGGTACCTGCTGCGCGGGCGCAACCTCGAATTCGCCAAACGCTCGATGACAGTCGCCGCGAGCTTCGGGCTGGCCTCCGCGCTCAGCGTCGTCGTCCTCGGCGACGAATCCGGCTACACGGTCTCGGAAAACCAGAAGATGAAGCTCGCCGCGATCGAGGCGATGTGGGAAACCGAAGCGCCGCCGGCCTCGTTCACCGCGTTCGGCTTTCCCGATGTCGCCGAGCGCACGACGCACATGGCAATTCATATCCCGTGGCTGATGGGAATCATCGGCACGCGCTCGCTTGACGGCGTCCTGCCCGGCATCAACGAACTGGTCGACGACGCCGCGAAACGCATCGAAAACGGTCGGATCGCCTACGCGGCGCTGCAACGCCTGCGGTCGAACCGGGATGACGCGCAGGCGCGCGCAGACTTCGATGCGCACAAGGCCGATCTGGGCTACGCCCTGCTGCTCAAGCGCGACCTGGCCGACCCGGCGCAGGCCACTGCCGCTGACGTGCAGCGCGCCGCCGCCAGCACGATACCGAATGTGCCGGCGCTGTTCTGGGCGTTCCGCATCATGGTCGGCTGCGGGATGTATTTCATCTTGCTGTTTGCCTATTCGTTCTGGCTCGCGAGCAAGCGCCGGCTCGATGCGAAACGCTGGTACCTGAAGCTCGCGCTGTGGAGCCTGCCGCTGCCGTGGATCGCGATCGAACTCGGCTGGATCGTCGCCGAATACGGGCGCCAGCCCTGGGCGATCGAAGGCGTACTGCCGACAGCGCTCGCCGTTTCTTCGGTTTCCGCCGGGCAGGTGCTGTTCAGCCTGATTGGATTTGTAGTTTTTTATACTTCGCTCGCGGTCGTCGATGTCGTGCTGATGCTCAAGTACACGCGGCACGGACCCGATGGTCTGGGCATGTGGCCGCCGGCGCCGCGCGACGAGGGGGCTGACTATGCCGTCGGCACTTGATCGTCCTTGCATGCTCTCTGCGCACTCCTCTTGGAGAGCAGTGCGCCCGCTTGCCCTGCCGGCGAGCGCTCCAAAGCTCGTCATTCCGGCAAAAGCCGGAATCCAGCCTTTGCCTTTGGCGTCTTTACCGAGCGAGCGGGACTCCATTTTTTCCTCTTTTGTTGAAACGCAGAACTTCGTTTCGCCTGCGGCGAGCCCGTTACTTTCTGGCAAGACTCCGGTCATTCTGCCCTTCGCCACTGCGCGGCCAGTGTCACTGTCCGCCCCGCTCGCGCGGTGCAGTGCCCAAAAAGAAAATGAATCGAGAGCAAGAGGTTGGATTCCGGCTTTCGCCGGAATGACGAGCAAAGTTGGGAGCGCGGAAAGAGAGCGGATTTCTCGGACAAGAACCTCGCCGGGAAGGAATAGCGAGCGAACAAGGAGCCGCGCGTGCGCGGCCAACGGGAGCATGCCGTGACCTATGAAATCCTGCGCGTCTCGTGGTGGCTGATGCTCGGCGTGTTGCTGATCGGATTCGCCATCATGGACGGTTTTGATTTTGGCATTGCCGCGCTCGTGCGCGTGCTCGGCCGTGACGACGGCGAGCGCCGCGCGCTGCTCGAGACGGTCGAACCGGTGTGGGAAGGCAACCAGGTCTGGTTCATTCTCGCCGGCGGCGCGACATTCGCGGCATTTCCGTTGCTGTACGCGGTGGCGTTCTCAGGCTTCTACCTGGCGATGATGGTGCTGCTGGCTGCGTTCATCCTGCGTCCGGTCAGTTTTGGCTACCGCAACAGGTATACAGATCCACAATGGCGCAATGCCTGGGACTGGGTGCTCACGGTTTCCGGCAGCGTGCCGCCGCTGATCTTCGGTGTCGCGTTCGGCAACCTTTTTCTCGGCGCGCCGTTCCGTTTCGATCGCGACATGCGCATTGAATACACCGGCGGCTTCATCGACCTGCTGCATCCATTCGCGCTGCTGTGCGGCGTGGCCAGCCTGGCGCTGATCCTCGCGCATGGCGCCGCCTGGGCCGCCCTGAAGTCGGACGCCAGCCTCGCGCAGCGCTGTGGCAAGGCGGTTCGGGTCGCAACCGTCGCTTTCATCGCGGCCTACTCCGGCGCGGGTCTCTGGCTGGCGCTCGGCGTGCCGGGTCACGCACTCGCCGGTGCCAGCATCGCCGAGTCCGCGTCCAATCCGATGCTCAAGCACGTCGTCCTGCAAGCGAACTGGTTCGCCGGCTTCGCCGCCGCGCACCCGGCGTTCTGGGTCGCGCCGCTGCTCGCGTTCGCGGCGGCCGCGGCAACGATTGCGCTGACGACACGGCAAAAGTATTTCGCGGCATTCGCTTCCAGCGCGGCGACCATCGGCACCACGATCCTCTCGGCCGGCCTGGCCCTGTTTCCGTTCCTGCTGCCGTCGAGCCTGGATCCTGGCAGTGGCCTGACGATCTGGGACGCGTCCAGCAGCAAGACGACGCTCGGACTCATGCTGTTCGTGGTCGTGGCCTTGCTGCCGATCGTGCTGGCCTACACGGGGTGGGTTTACCGTGTGCTGCGCGGCCGTGTAAGTCTGGAACACATCCGTTCGTCACACGGAATGTATTGAGGAGCCCGGCATGTGGTACTTCACCTGGATACTCGGCATCGGCCTTGCCTGCGCGTTCGCGATCCTGAACGCGATGTGGTACGAACTTCATGCCGACGCCCAGTCGCAACAGAAGGCCGACGAGTCCAATCCGCCGCGCTGACAGCCGGCGCATGCGGCAACGCACCAAAGCGTCCGTGCTGTGCAATAATTCACCGGGAACCCGCACCACCGCTGCGGCCACCGCCATCAGGAGCCGGCGCCGCCGGCAAGTCGATCGTGTCAGCAACTCCACGCATGTTCCCGAAGTTCCCGCTCGGCATCGCCGCCATACTCGCATTTTCCTGCGCAGGATCGGCGCTCAACGCTGCAGAGCCTGCCGTGCCGAAAACCGCGCCGGCATCCGCTCCGGCAACGACTGTAAAAAGTGAACAAGTACACAAGTCCGGGTCGACGCCTGCGGCTGCGCGTGCAAGCTCTGCGGCCGCATCGGCGCCGACGAAGTCGGCCAAGGCAACCAGCAAGGCCAAGCTCGTTGCGGCCAAGCCGAAGCCGCCGGCGCACGATCCGGCTGCCACGCGCATCCTCGACCTTGCCGGACTCGGCGAGGTCACCGTCTACGCGGCGAAAGGCGAAGCCAAGGGAATGGCGCTGTTCGCATCGGGTGACGGTGCGTGGAACCTCGGCGTCTGGGACATGGCTCACACCGCGGTCGACCTGGGCTATTGGGTCGCCGGGTTCAGCACTCCGGCATTGCTGAAGGCGCTGGAAAACAGCGACGGCGAATGCAGCGACGCCTCGGGCCTGCTCGACCATATCGGCAGCAAGGTCAAGAGCGAATTCAAGTTGCCGGTCGACTGGCGCCCGGTACTGATCGGCTATTCGTCGGGCGCCACGGTCATGTACGCCGCGCTGGCCCAGGCCGGCGACACACGTTTTGGCGGCGCGATGACGCTCGGCTTCTGCCCCGACCTGATCATCCACAAGCCGTTCTGCGAAGGCGCGGGACTCACTGCCGACAAGCAGACCAGGCCGCCGTATGGAATCGTGTTCAATACCGTCCCGCGTGTCGAGGCGCCATGGATCGTGCTGCAAGGCGATATCGACCAGGTTTGCAATCCGCCCGCGACCGAAGCATTCGTCAAGCAGGTCCAGGGTGGCCAGGTCGTGATTCTGCCGAAGGTCGGCCACGGTTATTCGGTGCCTCGCAACTGGATGCCCCAGTATCGCCAGGGGCTGATCGACCTGCTCGACGCGGCTCAGGCCTCGGCGCGCGTCGCCGACGCACCGCGCTGATCCGCCGCCGCGTCCCGCCGCGACCATGAGCGAGAGCGCCGAGCGTCTTCCCGCGACCGCCGAACGCAGTCTGTTCGCGCGCCTGCGCTGGATCGTGCCTGCGGCATTTCTTGCGCTGGTCGCCTGGCTGCTGTGGCGCGAAGTCGGCGAATTTCCGCTGCCCGACATCCAGAAGACACTGCTCGACGTGCCGACCGCATCGGCCATCGGCGTGGGTGCGCTGGCCTTGTTCAGCGTCTTGTTCACCGGCATCGTCGACTGGCTGATCGGACGCTGGCTCAAGCTCGGCCTGCACGCGCGCGAATACCTGCGCCTGGCGTTCATCGCCAACGGCATGGCCAATACGCTGAACCTGTCCGGCGCCATGGGCGCGAGCATCCGCCTGATGGGCCTTTCCTCGCACAAAGTGCCGCTGTCGCGCGCCGCGGCGCTGATCGGCATGCAGGCGCTTTCGTTGATGTCCGGCCTGTCGCTGCTCGTGATCGTCACGCTGGCGACGAGTTCGCTGCCGATGTCGAGCGGCACGCCGCAGCACTGGATCGCCGCGATCGTGCTGACGCTTTCCGCGCTTTATCTACCTTTATACTTTGTCCTGACGACGCGGCGCGCATTGATGCGCTGGCTCCCGGCCGACGTGGGCGTGCCGCCGCTGCAGCTGAAGATCCAGCTGACGCTGATCTCGTTCGTCGACTGGGTGCTGGCCGCGGCGACGCTGTATGCCTGCATCTATCTCAGCGGCGAGCATGTCAAGCCGGGGCTGCTGCTCGGCGCGTTCGCCGGCGCCGGCGTGCTCGGCCTGGTCAGCCAGGTACCGGGCGGTCTTGGCGTGTTCGACGGCCTGATCCTGCTCGCCCTGACCGATGCCGGCTACGACAAGGCGTCGGTGTTTTCCGGCCTGATGTTGTTCCGCATCTCCTACTACCTGTTGCCGCTGTTCGGCAGCCTGTACCTGGGCTCGGAGATGCTGACCCAGCGCCTGCCGCTGCTCAATCGACTGCGTGGGCGCCTTGCCGGCCATCCGCTGTTCGGCGTGCTCGGCCTGCCGGCCGCGATGCTCGGCGACCTCGGCATGCGCCTGCTCGCGATCCTGACATTCGGGGCCGGCGCGATCCAGCTCGCGTCGGCGGCGATTCCGTCGGTGACCGAGCACGTCGATGTCGTTCGCACGTATGTCCCGATCCTCGCGGTCGAAAGCTCGAACTGGTTCAGCATTCTTTCCGGCGTGCTGCTGCTCGGGCTTGCGCGCGGCATCGACGGCCGCCTGCGCGTCGCCTACCGCATGGCGCAGTGGCTGCTCGTCATCAGCGCGGTGCTGGCGATCACCAAGGGCCTGCATTTCGGCGAGGCACTGTTCCTGCTCGCTGTCGCCGCACTGCTGCGCACTCGCAAGCAGGCGTTCACGCGGCGCGCGTCGACGCTGACGTCGGCGACGACATTCGGCTGGTATGCCGGCCTGCTGCTCTGCGTGCTGGTGTTCTTCTGGATCGGCGTCGCCCAAGTGCTCGGCGACGATTCGTTCGACCTGTTCTATATCGGCTTCGGCGAGCATACCTCGCGCATCGGCCGCGGACTTGCTGCCGCCGCGCTTGGCCTGGCGCTGTACCTGATCTGGCAGGTCTTCGCCGTGCGCCGCCCGCAACTGACCCTGCCCGGCCGCGCCGAGCTCGAGAGCGCGCGCGCGTTGTACCAGTCCCACGGCGGCGGCGAGTTCGCGCACCTGACCTTCATGCGCGACAAGCACCTGTTCTGGGCCGCCGACCACCAGGCTGTCGTCGCCTACGGCAGCATCCGCAACCGCCTGGTTGCGCTTGGCTCGCCGTGCGGACCCGAAGCATCACTGGATCGTGCGATCCTGGATTTCCGTCGCTTCGCCGATGCGCAGGATCGCGTGCCGGTGTTCTATGAAGTGCTCGAACCCGAGCTGTCGCATTATCACGATCACGGCTTCGACCTGTTCAAGCTCGGCGAGCTCGCGATCATCCAGCTCAAGGAGTTCTCGCTTGCCGGCAAGCGCTGGGAAGACCTGCGCCAGGCGGTCAACCGATCGACCAAGGAACAGATCACGTTCGAGATCGTCAATCCGCCGCACGACTCGGTCGTGCTGGCCGAGGTCAAGCGCGTTTCCGACACCTGGCTGTCGTACAAGGGATCGGCCGAGAAAGGCTTTTCGCTCGGCCGCTTCGATAGCGACTACATCGGCCTGACACCACTCGCACTCGTGCGCCGCGCCGGCGAGCTGATCGCGTTCGCCAATCTCGTGCCACCTTACGCTGGCCACGATGCGGCGAGCCTGGACATGATGCGGCATGTCGGCGACGCCCCGCGAAGCACGATGGACTTCCTGTTCGCCAAGGTCATGCAATGGGCGCAGGAACAGGGCTACGAGACCTTCAGTCTCGGCATGGCGCCATTGTCGCGCGTCGGCGACAACCAGTACGCGCGCTTCAACGAGCGCCTGGCCTCGCTGGCGTTCCGCTACGGCAGCAGTTTATACAATTACCAAGGTGTACGACGCTACAAGGACAAGTTCAAGCCGGAATGGACCGGGACGTACCTGGCCTATCCGCGCGGGGTCTGGGTTCCGGGCCTGCTGATCGACATCGCCGCGCTCGTGGCCGGCGGCTACCGGCGCTTCCTGATCGGTGGTTCTTGAGCGGCGCCGCCGGGCAGGCGCGGCGCCCCGCTTCCTGGCTGGCGATCGGCGCGTTGTTCGCGCTGATCGCCAGCGTCCGCATCGGCATGGTCCTGGCGTTTGCGCCGGGTTTTCCGTTTTTCGACGAATGGGACGGCGTCATCACCGGCATGGCCCAGCCGCTGCGGCACGGCCAGTTCGATCCGGCCTACCTGCTGGCCTCGCACAACGGCCATCCGCTGCTGTGGACCAAGCTGATCAGCCTCGGCTTTCTGTGGGCGAACGGTCTGCGCTTCGACAACTTGCCGGTTTGCGTGTTCAACCAGATCGTCTACGCGTTCGGCTGCGCGCTGCTGGCGTGGTCGGTCGCGGTGCGGCTCGGCAGCGAGCGCGGCGCGTTCCTGCTCGCCGCGCTGCTCATGATCGTGCTGCCGTTCGACTGGGAAAACATCACGATGGGCTGGGGCAATCCGTATGCGCTCCTGAGTTTTTTCAGCGTCGGCCTGATCGTCGCCTGCGTCACCGCGCAGGCGACGCTGCTGGGCGGGCTCGGCATCGTCATGCTCGGCGGCGCCGCGGCATTTTCGCTCGGCAGCGGTCTGGTCGCCCCGCTCATCGGCGCGGCCGTCGTGCTCTGGCGCGCCCGCATCGGCGAGATCCGCCCGATTCGCGCTGCCGTCGTCGCGGCGTTCCTGATCGGCTGGGCCTGGATCGCCTTCGCCGTCGGGCGTACGACCCACGTCACCGGCCAGGATGCGGCCGAAGGTCTGGTGCAGCTGGCGCAGGTCGCGCTGTTGCTGCTGTGCTGGCTTCCCGTGTGGGTGCAGCTGCGGCGCTACCTCGACGGCGAACGCAACCGGTTCGATCTGGCCATCCTCTGCGTCGCGCTGTGGGCGTTCGTGCAGATCCTCGCGATGATCCTGGAACGTCCGCGCTACTTCCGCCTGTGGCTGCCGATATCGCGCTACATGGACATCATTCCGGTCGGCCTGTTCGCGGTGATGGCGAGCCTGTGCCGGCTCGCGCGCAGCCGGCATGGCCTGCCGTTCGCGCTTCCGGCAACATTTGCGCGCGGTGCGCTGGCGGTCGTGGCGGCGGGACTGGTCGTGGCCAGCCCGCTGGCAATCCGCTGGCAGTTGCGCTGGGCCGAATTTCATCGCGACCAGGCGCGCGTCCTGCGCGCGTACCTGGAAACCGGCGACACCCGGGTGCTCTCCGGCGCCCCGCCGAGCAGCCTCGCGTATCCCTCGTGGGAGGGGCTCAAGAAGCTGCTCGACGAGCCGGACACGCCGGCCATCATCGGCGCGGCGCTGAACCGCAGCGACTGATCATCGTTACGTACCGTGCGCCGATGCGCACGTGACGGATTCCGCGCGCGCGAAGGTTCCGCTCCCGGAGCGCCTAGCGCGGCGCAGGCAGGCTGGCGACGATCGCGGCGCCGAGCTTGTCGTAATCGCCGTTGTAGTGGTGCCCGCCCGGCAGTTCGAGCTGGCGAACGTTCGGCTTGCCGACCATCTTCTGGCAGAAACTGTCGGCGCCTTCATCGGCGCCGTGCACGCAGATCACAGGCACCTTTGTTTTCACGATGTCTGGCAAGACCGGGATCGCGCCTTCGTGCTGGGTCGAGCCGAACCAGTCGCCGACGTGGATCTCGAACACTGCCTCGGCATCGGGCGAGATCAGCACCTGCGCAGCGATGCGCTCGCGCGCAGCGTCGGCAAGGCGGTTGATCAGCACCGGCGCGAGTGCCGCGCCGAACGAATAGCCGATGACGACGAAGTCGGCATCGGGGCGCGTGGCGCCGTAGTGCCCGACGATGCGCGTCAGGGCATCAGCGGCTTCGTCGGGCTTGCGCGTCTGCCAGAAATATTTCACCGACGACAGACCGACGACGTCGATGCCACGCCGGGCCAACTGGTCCGCGACCGCGATGTCCAGTCCGGCCCAGCCGCCGTCGCCGGTGATGATGATCGCGATGCGCTTGGCCGGCGTTCCCTGCGCGGCGACCTCGATCAACGGCAGGTCGGCGATGTCTTCCGGCAGTGGCGCCGTCGTTCCAATCGGCGCCGTCAACCACTCGATCGCGGCGACCAGGCCGGCGCCTGGCGCAGGCGCGTCCGGAATGCCAACCCAGTGCAACTCGAGATCTTTCAGCCACGTCTCCACTGGCGAAAGCGTAGCGTTGCGTCGTGCCTGCAGGGCGAACGGAAACGGCAGCCATGGGTTTGGCAATGCCTTGACGGGGATCACACGCCAGGATTCCGCGCCGGCAGGCCGCTCTCGGCCATCCATGGCCTCCGCGGGTCCCTCTCGGCCGTCCTTGGCCTCCGGGACACTTGGGCTCCTGCCCGTCGCACTCGGACTCCTGTCCATCGTCGTGACCTTACCGGCATCGCCAGTGCAAATCGGCTTGGGCAGGCGGAACGCGAAGTCGTAGCCGAGCGTTATCAGGGCGGCAAACGTGCCTTTCGGCGCCTGCGCATCGATTGCGTACGCAAACGTCGCGCCGGCGCCATCACCGATCAGAATGGGGTTCGTGAAGTTCTTGAGCTGCTGGCGGCGCTGCATCCAGTCGCTCATCTCCTCGACGTGCGCGGCCGGAAACGAGCACTTGTCGTTGATCGACAGCATCTCTTTCAGGTACGCGGGCAGGTCGACGCC
>DASSGP010000342.1:0-22664 GCA_035693405.1 Rudaea sp.
TAGATACGACGGTGCTCACGGCCCTGGCGGGCCTGCTCGGCACGCTGATCGGAGGTTCGGCTTCGGTCGCGACCACGTGGGTCGCGCACAAGACCGTCAGCAAGCGCGAGCTGATTCGCGAGGAAATGCGCAAGCGCGAAACCCTCTACGGAGAGTTCATCGGCGAGTGCGCGAAGTTGCTCATGGACTCGTTCACGCATGACCTGGAAAAGCCGGAGACCATGTTGGCCGTGCTCGCGCTGATCAATCGGATCCGCCTGTGCGCCTCCCCCGGCGTTCTCAACCAGGCCGAACGCTTGCTGAGGCGCATCACCGAACAGTACCTCTCGCGCAACCTGACTTTGGACGAGCTGCGGAAGCTCGCGCGTTCCGAGGATGCGGATCTGTTGCGCGAATTCGCCGAGACCTGCCGCGCTGAGCTCGTTTCCATTCAGGCGCGCATGTAGACCGAAAGATCGCCGACCCATTGCCGACCAAATGCCGACGCTTCCCTGACGACTCCCCGCAGCGCGCGACCTACGCTGCCCACACCATAAACCGACAACCAGAGCAACCCATGACGCACTATTCGCCCAAGGCTCAGATGTCTGACTCACAGCCGACGCCGCATTGCCGTGCCGAAGCGCAGCGTATCGTGGCGCCTTCTCTCCGCTGCGCGCCTGCACTCGTGCTGGCCGTGGTGGCGGCTCTGGCCGGGTGCGCCCAGACGCCTGTCGTGAAGCCCTCGGTCGATGTGCCGGCACAGTTCGCGGCGTCCGCAGACACCGAGGGCGAACCCGAAGTCGCGTGGTGGGAAAGCTACGGCGACCCGGTGCTGTCGGACCTGGTGCGGCGTGCAGCACGCGAGAATCGCGACATCAAGATTGCCGCCGAGCGGGTACGCGCGGCGCGAGCCGGCGAGACGGTCAGCCGCTCCTGGCTATGGCCCAGCATCGGCGTCGGCGCGGCCGGCACGGACAGCAACACCGGCTACAACTCATCTATCAAGCGGGCGGTCGCGCCTGCGGCGGATGCGAAGACACTGGCCGGCAGCCTGGACGTCTCCTGGGAAATCGACATCTCCGGACGTTTGCGCGCCGGCGCGGCCGCGGCAGCCGCCGACACCAGGGCAAGCGAAGATACTGAGCGCGGTGTGCGCCTGCTCGTGCTGACCGACGTGGCGAGCAACTACTTCACCTTGGTCGGCGCGTTGCGCCAGCTCGAGACCGTGCGCGCCATCTCCGCGGCGCAGGATGAAAGCCTGCGCCTGGTCACGGCGCGTCAAAGCACAGGGCTTGCGACCGCGTTCGATGTCGAGCGCGCCCAGACCGACGCCGCAAAGACGCGCGCGGCGATACCTCCGCTCGAGACACTGGCCGCGGTGTCGCGGCACCGCATCGCCGTTCTGATCGGTGATCAGGCAGTCAATGCCGCCAGCATCGTGCCGGCGAGCGGCACGATTGCCGTTCCGCCGGCACGTGCCGGCCAGCCCGCCACGATCTTGCAGCGCCGTCCCGATCTGCTCGCCGCGGCAGCGCAACTCGACGCGGCCAACGCTCGCCGCCAGCAGGCGGCGGCCGAGTGGTTCCCGCGGCTCTTCCTCGGCGCGTCGTTCGGTCGCGAGAAGATCGAACCCAACGGGCTCGACCTCGGCGCCGCGCGCTTCAGCAACGTGGCCGCGCTGATCGCGATGCCGATCTTCAACGCAGGTCGCACCGGCGCGATCAACGACAGCGCCGAAGCGGCCCAATCCGAAGCGGTGCTGCACTACGAGGACGCAATCGTGCGCGCGCTCGAAGATGTCGAGAACGCGCTGACCACGCTCACGGACGAGCGCCAGCGCGCGGCGCTTCTCGACAGCGCGTCGGCTTCAGCCGAATCGGCTCTGGGACGTGCCCAGTCTCTATACGACGGTGGCCAGATCGATCTGCTGCCGCTGCTCGACGCGCAGCGCGCCCGACTGGCCGCGCGTGTCGACTCGAACGCCAGCAACACCCAACTGCTGCTCGACAGTATCCAGCTCTACAAGGCCCTCGGTGGCGGCTGGCAAGTTTTCGAACCCAACCAGGAATCCTCCTCATGAATACGTCGCTTCGTCCCATCCTTCTCGCCGCGGCGATCGCGGCACTGCTCGCCGCGTGCGGGCAAAACAAGCCGGGCGCCGAGGCGCCTCGAGCCGTCCGCACTGCCGAGTTGCGCTACGACGTGGCGGGCGAAACCAACCGCTACTTCGGTGCGGTTCACGCGCGCTACGAGGTGGACCAGGCGTTTCGTGTCGGCGGCAAGATAGTGCAACGCCGCGTCGAAGTGGGGCAATCGGTGCGCGAAGGCGACGTGATCGCGGTGCTCGACGACTCCGATTACCGGCTCGCCGAGGAAGCGGCGCGACAGCAGCTCATCGCCGCGACGACGCAGGCCAAGCAGGCCGAAGCAGACCGCCGGCGTCTAGGTGCGTTGCGGCTCAAGGGGTCGGTCAGTACATCCGACGACGAGCACGCGCAGAGCGGCGAGGACAAGGCGAAAGCTGCGGCGGAAGCGGAAACGAGGAATCTCGAACTCGCACGCAATCGCCTGAAGTACACAACGTTGCGGGCGTCGCAGAGCGGCGTCGTTACCGCGATGCGTTTCGAGGTAGGACAGGTCGTGGCCGAGGGTCAGCCGGTCGTATCGATCGCGAATCCGGGAGAGCCCGAGATCGTGGTCGACGTACCGGAATCTCAGGTCACTTCCTTTGAGAAGGCGCATTTCACGGCGGCGCTGAGCGCGACGCCCGAGGATTCGTTTGCGCTTACCCTGCGCGAGCTCGCGCCGCAAGCCGCGGCCCAGACCCGGACCTATCGTGCCAAGTTGAAGCCCGCGAGTGCGCGAAGCTTGCCGCTTGGCGCCAGCGCGACGGTTTCTGCCCAGAGCGCCGCTGGCGACGCGGCGATCGCGGTGATTCCGGCGAGCGCCATCACGCAGGCGAACGGTCAGCCCGCCGTGTGGGCAGTGCGCGCAACACGTTCGATGACTGCAGGCTCGACGTCCGCTGGCGAAGCCACCGGCACTGTCGACCTGATCCCGATCACGGTGCACGGATACCGCAGCGACGAGGTTCTCGTTTCGGGACCGCCCGCCGGCGCGCGCATCGTCACGGCCGGCGTGCAGAAGATGTCGCCTGGTTTGCGTGTTGCGCTGCCCGACGCAGCGCCGCGCATCGATACCCAACAGCTCGAACTCGCCAAGCAGGCTGCGCCATGAAGTCGTTCAATCTCACCGAGTGGGCACTGAATCACCGCTCGATCGTGCTGTTCCTGATCCTGGTGATCGGCGCGGGCGGCATGTTCAGCTTCACCAGGCTGGGGCAGCTCGAGGACCCGAATTTCTCGGTGCCCTCGATGACCATCATGGTGCTCTGGCCGGGCGCTTCGGCGCAGCAGATGCAGGACGAAGTGCTCAATCGCATGGAAAAGAAGTTCGAGCAGCTCGATCACTTCGACAAGGTCAAGACATTCGCGCGCCAGGGCTTCGGCGGCATGACGCTGAGCGTGTACGACGGAACGTCGAAGAAAGACCAGCGCGAGGCCTGGTATCAGGCGCGCAAAAAGTTCAGCGACATACGCAACGAACTTCCGGAAGGCGTCGTCGGCCCGGTCTTCAACGACGAGTATGGGGACGTGTCCGGGTTGATGTATGCCCTCAAAGGCGACGGCGTCGGACAGGCGGAGCTGGCCGACATGGCCGAGGTTATCAAGCGCAGCCTGTTGAAAGTGCCGATGGTCAAGAAAGTGGAGATCAACGGCAAGCAGGAGAAGAAAGTCTACGTCGAGTTCTCGCACCAGCGCCTCGCCGCACTCGGTATCACGCCGGCGGCGATCGCCGAGAGTCTGCGCAGCCAGAACAACGTGCTTCCGGCGGGCTCGATCGACACGCAAAATGACCGCGTGCTGGTGCGCGTGGGCGGGCAGTTCGCGAACCTGGACGACATCCGCAACGTCCCGATCATGGCGGATGGCCGACAACTCAAGCTGGGTGACATCGCTACGGTGACACGCGGCTTCGAGGACCCGCCGACTTACACCGTGCGCCACAACGGCCAGCAAGTATTGATGCTCGGCATCGTGATGACCGACGACGGAAACATCGTCGATCTCGGAAAGGCGATCGAAAAAGAAGCGAGCAAGATCCAGGCGGGACTTCCATATGGAGTCGAACTCGAGCGCGTGGCCGACCAGCCGACAACGGTCAGCGATTCGATCTGGGAGTTCGAGCGCTCGCTGCTCGAGGCGCTCACCATCGTGCTGGCGGTGTGCCTGTTCAGTCTGGGCTTGCGCACAGGCCTCATCGTCGTTGCCTCGGTGCCGCTGGTGCTCGGTGGCGTCGCCGTGATGATGCTCGCCATGGGCTGGAACCTCGAGCGCATCTCGCTCGGTTCCCTGATCATCGCGCTCGGCCTGCTCGTCGACGACGGCATCATCGCGGTCGAGATGATGGTCGTGAAGATGGAGCAGGGT
The DNA here is from genome assembly GCA_035693405.1 of Rudaea sp. Lineage (GTDB taxonomy): Bacteria > Pseudomonadota > Gammaproteobacteria > Xanthomonadales > Rhodanobacteraceae > Rudaea. The sequence goes on from DASSGP010000342.1 coordinate 4,473, forward strand.
TGGGACCGGGTCAAATCGGCTGCGTTTTCCTACGAGTCGACCGCGATGCCGCGGCTCACCGGCGCACTGATCACCGTCGCCGCGTTCATGCCAATCGGTTTCGCGAAATCGTCCACGGGAGAATACGCCGGCGGCATCTTCTGGATCGTGGGCACGGCAGTGCTCCTGTCCTGGATCGTCTCGGGTCTGTTCACGCCGTATCTCGCGGTCAAGATGCTGCCGAAGGACTTCGGCAAGCACCAGCACGGCGCCGATCCGTACGCGACGCCCTTCTACACCAAGCTGCGCGGGCTGATTGCGCTTGCCCTGAAACGGCGCTGGTGGGTGATCGGCGCCACGGCTGCTGCGCTCATGTTGGCGATTCCCGGCATGAAGCTCGTTCCGCAGCAGTTCTTCCCGTCGAGCACGCGTCCCGAGCTCGTCGTCGAGCTGCGCTTGAAGGAAGGCGCTTCGTTTGCCGCGACCACCGAGCAGGTCAAGAAAATGGAAGCCGTGCTGGCGAAGGACGAGGACATCAAGTTCTTCACCGCGTACACGGGCGCCGGTGCGCCACGCTTTTACCTGTCGCTCAGCCCGGAATTGCCGAATCCCGGCTACGCCGAGTTCATCGTCATGACCAAGGACATGGACGCGCGCGAACGCGTGCGCTCGCGCCTGATGGCGAACGCGAACCAGCAGTTTCCCGACGTCTGGGTGCGCGTCTCGCGCCTGGAGCTGGGGCCGCCGGTCGGCTACCCCGTGCAGTTTCGCGTGGTCGGTCCGGATACGCAAAAGGTGCGCGCGATCGCGCGTGAGGTCGAGCACGTTGTGGCGTCGAGCCCCAAAGTGCGCGACGTGCAGCTGGATTGGAACGATCCGGTGCGTGCGTTGAAGGTCGATCTCAACCAGGACAAAGCGCGTGCGCTCGGCCTCACGCCGTCCGACGTTGCACTGGTCACGCAGACCGTGATGAATGGCGCGACGCTGTCACAGCTGCGCGAGCACGAAGACCTGGTCGACATCGTCGCGCGCGCGGTGCCTTCGGAACGCCTCAACCTCGACACGTTGAAGGACGTGAACCTGTATACCCGCCAGGGAACCGTCGTCCCGCTGTCGCAGGTCGCGCGCGTGCATGCCGAACTCGAAGAGCCGGTGCTGTGGCGGCGCAACCGCGACATGGCCATCACGGTGCGCGCGGATGTGGCGGACGGCGAGCAAGGCGTTTCCGTCACCGAATCGTTGCGCCCGTTGCTCACGGACGTCGAGGCGCGGCTGCCGGCCGGCTATCGCATCGATGTCGGCGGCGCCGTCGAGGAGAGCGCGAAGGCCAACGTAGCGCTGCTCGCGGTCGCACCGGTGATGATCGTGACCATCCTATTGATCCTGATGCTGCAGCTGCAGAATTTCTCGCGCATGACCATGGTGGTGCTGACGGCGCCGCTCGGACTGATCGGCGCGGTGCTCGCACTGTTGCTCGCGCACGCGCCGCTCGGTTTCGTCGCAATCCTCGGTGTGATCGCGCTCAGCGGCATGATCATGCGCAACTCGGTCATCCTGATCGATCAGGTGCAAGCGGAAATGCAGGCCGGCGCGGATCCGTGGACTGCCGTGGTGGAAGCTGCCGTACACAGGACGCGGCCGGTCATGTTGACGGCGGCGGCAACGGTGCTCGCGATGATTCCGCTCACGCGCAGCGTGTTCTGGGGTCCGATGGCCATCGCCATCATGGGCGGTCTCACCGTCGCCACGTTCCTGACGATCTTCTTCCTGCCGGCGCTGTACGCCGCGTGGTTCAAGATCGGCCGCAAGCCGGCCGCGGAACCGGTTCCGGCTGCCGTCCTAGCCGTGGTGCACTCACCGTCATGAAAGCCATGACTGCAAGTGCGACCAGCGGCAAGCAACGGGTAAGTGATGGTCCAACCCGGCGCATCGCGGTCGCCCTGCAGGGCGGCGGCTCGCACGGTGCCTTCACCTGGGGCGTGCTGGAGCGGCTGCTGCAGGAGCCAGGCTTCGAGATCGTCGGCATCAGCGGCACCAGCGCTGGCGCGATGAATGCCGGAATTCTGGCCGACGGGTTGCGACGCGGTGGCGCCGCTGAAGCGCGCAAAGCACTCACGCGTTACTGGAAGGACGTGGGCCGCATGCCAGGTTATGCCAGCCTCGCGCCGCCAACGTTTGGCGCGAACCGCAGCTGGCACCTGGACGGCAATCCACTCTTTCTGTGGCACGACATGCTTACGCGGATCTGGTCGCCGTATCAGACCAATCCGCTCAACTACAACCCATTGCGGAGCCTGCTCGAACGCATCGACTTCGACGGCCTGCGCAACGATCCCGACGCGGCGCGTGTCTTCATCTGCGCGACCAACGTCCGTACCGGCCTGCGTCGCGTGTTCGAGAACGAGGAGCTCTCCGCAGAGGTATTGCTGGCTTCCGCAGCGCTACCGCAGGTCTACCAGGCGGTGGAAATCGACGGCGAACACTACTGGGACGGCGGTTACACCGGCAACCCGGCGCTGGCGCCGCTGTATTTGCACACGGTCGCAACTGACGTGATCGTCGTCGGCATCAACCCCATCGTGCGCGCCGAAGTGCCGCACACCGCGCGAGCCATCATCGACCGCGTCGATGAGATTGGCTTCAACTCGACATTCATGTCGGAAGTGGCAGCGATCGCGTTCATCGAGGATTTGATGAAGTCGCGGCCGAACGACAGGACGTTCAGACGTCTCTACGTTCACGGCATCGGCGACGAAGCGCTCGGCGCGTTCGGCGCGACGAGCAAGATGAACAACGATCCCGCTTTCCTGCGCCATCTGCATTCGCTCGGTACGCGCGCCACCGAACGGTGGCTGGCAGAGAACCGCGTCGCGGTCGGCCACCGCTCCACCGTCGATCTGTCGGGCCTCATGCCGACCCGGCACGGATCGCTGATTGGCCCTTCTCTCATCAAACAATCACCTGAGGTTCAACCATGAACATCGACGACGTGCGGCGCAACGCTTACGCGATGCCGCTGACAAATCCATCGTACCCGCGCGGGCCATACCGCTTCTTCAATCGCGAGTACCTGATCATCACGTATCGCACCGATCCCGAGGCACTGCGTGCGGTCGTGCCCGAGCCGCTCGAATTCGTCGAGCCCGTAGTGAAATACGAGTTCATTCGCATGCCCGATTCCACAGGATTCGGCGACTACACCGAGTCAGGCCAGGTCATCCCGGTGCGTTACGCCGGCCAGGACGGCTTGTATGTGCACTCGATGTACCTCGACTGCAACGCGCCAATCGCCGGTGGCCGCGAATTGTGGGGGTTTCCCAAGAAACTTGCCCGGCCCCGGATCAGGCATGACGGCGATGTCATCGTGGGAACGCTGCACTACGGTAAGTCGCTCTGCGCGATCGCGTCCATCGGCTACAAGCACCAGGCCGCCGATCAGAAACAGGTCATGCGTGGCCTCGTCAAGCCGAATTTCGTGACGAAGATCATCCCGCACGTCGATGGCACGCCGCGCATTTGCGAACTGGTCCGGTATCGACTCGAAGACATCAGCATCAAGGAATGCTGGAATGCGCCCGCCGAGTTGCAGCTGTTCCGCCACGTCGTCGCCGACGTCGCGCGCTTGCCGGTGCTCGAAGTCGTCTCGGGCCAGCACTTCGTCGCGGATCTTACTCTCGGCTACGGAGAAGTCGCATTCGACTATCTCGGCGAAGCCGCCCAGCGCGACTCCGCACGCGCCCGGAAACTCGAGTTGGAGCTTAGCCATGCTGAATGGTAAAGCGGCGATCGTCACGGGATCGACCAGCGGAATCGGGCTAGGAGTCGCGTCTGCGCTCGCCCAACAGGGTGCCAGTATCCTGCTGAACGGCTTTGGCGATCGAGGGGAAATCGAAACGCTCGCGGCGAAGCTGGCGGCCGAGTACAAGGTCGCCGTCGCGTACAGCCCGGCCGACATGTCGCGCCCCGAGCAAGTGACGCAGATGATTGCGCAGTGCGTCGAGCGGTTCGGCACTGTCGATATCCTGGTGAACAACGCTGGCATCCAGCACACAGCGCCTGTCGACGAATTTCCCGACGAGAAATGGCAGCAGATCCTCGCCATCAATCTCTCCTCGGCCTTCTACGGTATCAAGGCGGCACTGCCGACCATGCGGCGTCGAGGTTGGGGGCGGATCATCAACATCGCGTCAGCGCACGGCTTGGTTGCCTCTGCAACCAAATCAGCGTACGTCGCCGCCAAGCACGGACTGGTCGGCCTGACCAAGGTGGTCGCGCTCGAGACGGCTCGTTCGCCCATCACGTGCAACGCCATCTGCCCGGGATGGGTTCTGACGCCGCTGGTGCAGCAGCAGATCGACGACACCGCGGCCCGGGCAGGCATTCCCAATGGCGAAGCGAAGATGAAGCTGCTCGCGGAAAAGCAGCCGTCGCTCGAGTTCGCCACGCCCGAGCAGATCGGTGCTACCGCCGTATTCCTTTGCTCTCCGGCCGCCGATCAGATCCGAGGCGCATCCCTCAGCATCGATGGCGGCTGGACGGCGCAATGAAACATGAACCTACCCGCTTCGCGGACCCGACAGTTTCTCGCGCTTGGTGGCGACCGGGAACGTACCGCACGGCAACAGCGTGCCGCGTCATCGATCCAGCCTCAAGAAAGGTTTTGCTCGAGAGCCTCGCCGCTGTGGCTGGCAACGTCCCTGCATTTGTTAGTGGAGAAAAGCAATGGATAGTCGTTTCGAAAACCTGATTGCCGTAACCGAACCGGATTCGGCAGGTGCCGTTGAGGCTTGCGCAAAGCTCGTCCAGGCCAGTGCGCAAGTGCAACAGCCCCAGCCTTCGGTCCTGGATCTCAATAGCATTTTCTTCAGCATACTGGCGGGACTCGCCGCGGTTTTCACGGTTGCAGCATTCCTGGTATCAACTCGCTAGGTATGCGTGGGCGTAACGGCGAACGGTGGCGCGAAGCACCAGCAGCGCCGTGCCGCGCGAAATGCGTGGCTCGCTTGCGGACATTCGCGGGAGTCGCCTTCGGGTCGATTCAGGACGCCGGCAAGTGTTCCCGTTGCGTCGACGCCACCGTCGGTCTGAAGTTGCCACTCAACCCAGGCTCGCACGCGGATCGCTGCGCGCGGCGCGCCATGCCGGCACGCCGCAGGCGGCAAGACTCGCTACGAGCAGAAGCGCCGCGACGGCGAGATAGGTCAGCGGATCGGTCACGCTGACCCCGAACAGCAGACTTTGCAGCAGGCGCGACGCGGCGAATGCGGCGGCGCAGCCGAGCGCCAGTCCGAGCAGCGTCAAGCGAAGACCTTGACCGAGAACGAAGCGCAGCACGCGACCCTGGGTCGAACCGAGCGCGATGCGCAGCGAGAATTCCGCGCGGCGTTCGCTGACGGCATAGGCCATCAATCCGTACACGCCGCTCAATGCCAGACCGAGCGCGACTGCCGCGAACAGGCCGAACAGGCTCAGGCTGAAGCGGCGGTTATCGAGCGAGGATGCATACAGTTGCGGCAGCGTATGGAATGCGACCGGCAAGTCCGGCTCGCTGCGCGCGAGTTCGGCGCGCAGTCCGGCGATCATTGCGTCGGGCTTCGCATCGCTGCGCACGACCACGCTGAAATTGCTCGCGGCCTTCGAGCGTTGGTCGATGTCGAGATAGACCGTTCCGCGCACGTCGCGGTCGAGGCCATAGTCGTGCACGTCGCCGACGATGCCGATCACGGTCAACGGACGCATGTCGCCGTCCATGTTTCCATATTGCAGCTTCTGTCCGATCGGATCGCGGTCGGGCCAGACGCTGCGTGCGAGCGCGGCGCTGATCAGTGCTACGTGCGGCGCATCGACGCCGTCGCGATCGTCGAACAGGCGGCCGCGCTGCAGCGGAATGCCGATCGCCTGGAAATAGCCGGCGCTGGCGACGCGGTATTCGGCATAGCCGAGGTGCGGCGGCAGGTGTGCGAGATCGTCGAGCTTCGGCACGACGGCCGCGTCCCAGAACGCGCCGTTCCAGCCGGTGTCGGTCAGCGGCAGCGCATTGACGCCGCCAACCTCGCGCACGCCGGGCAGCACGGCGAAGCGGCGCATCAGTTCGGAATAGCGCGCCGCGGCGGCGCGCGCGCCTGCCGCATCGGCCGGCTGCGGCAGCGAAAGATCGAGCGCAACGGCGCCCTGCGGACGGAAGCCCGGATCCACGCGCAGCAGTTGCAGGAAGCTGCGACCGAGCAGTCCAGCGCCGATCAGCAGCAGTACGGTCAACGTGGTCTGCGCGATCAACAACGCCGCGCGCAGGCGCACGCCGTGATGCCCGAGCGTGGTCGCGCGGCCCTGTTCGGCCAGCGCGTTCGCTTCGGCGCCGCCGCGCCAGTACGGGAGCAGGCCGAGCAGCAACGCGAGCGCTGCGGCGAGCGCCAACACGGCGCCGACGACGCGCGCGTCGAAACCCACCTCGTCGGCGCGCGGCAGGCTGTCGCCGGCCAGTCCGACCAGTATCTGCAGGCAGACTTGCGCGAACAGCAGTCCGAGTGCGAACGCGGCCGCCGTGAGCAGCGCGCTTTCGAGCACGCTCTGGCGCGCGAGGCGCAAACGCGGCGCACCGAGCGCGGTGCGCACGGCCGATTCCTTGCGCCGCGACAGAGCCAGCGCGAGGAACAGGTTGGTGACGTTGACGCTGGCGATCAGCAGCAGGAATGCCGCGCCGCAACTCAATGCCCACAACGCGTTCTGCACGCGGCCGACCAGCATGTCGCGCAGCGGGGTCAGCGTGAAGCCGGCGGCATCGACGTCCTTGCCGAATTGCTGCTTGAGTCGCTGGCCCAGCGCGAGCGCGTCGGCGCGCATCTGGCCGAGATCGGCGCCGGCCTCGACACGCGCGACCGCATTCCAGTTATGCGCCGTGCGCGAGGTTTCCGCCGGGAACAGCGCGCGCGGGAACCACAGGTTCGTGCGGGCGGGAAATTCGAAGCGCTCCGGCATCACGCCGATGACCTGCAGCTTCTCGCCGAACGTATCGACGTGCAGTTTCGACAGATCCGGTTCGGCGCCGAACAGCTCGCGCCACAACGCGTGGCTGATCACGGCGACGTGCGCATCGGCGCCGCTATCGGAACCGAAGCGGCGGCCGAGCGCCGGCGCCACGCCGAGCACGTCGAAGAATTCCGCGGACACGGCTCGCACGTCGCCGCGCGTGCTGCGGTTGCCGCTGACGATCAGGTCGATGCCGCCGCCATACTGTGCGATCGATGCGAAGCCGTGCAGCCCGTCGCGCAGGTCGCGATAGTTCAAGTCGGCCAGCGTCATCGACTTGCCATTGCCGTCGATCTCGCGCACGGCGATCAGTTGCTGCGCATCCGGATACGGCAGCGCGCGCACCAAGACGGCATCGGCGACCGACAGGATCGCGATCGCCGCGCCGAATCCGAGCGCAAGCGACAGCATCGCCAGGATGCTGAACCCGCGTCTGCCGATCAGCAGTCGCAGCGCGAGCGAGCAGTCGCGTATCCAGTGCATTGCCACATCCTCGTTGGTCTGGCCCGAGCGCCGCCAGTCAGCGCATCTTGACTCGAACGGCAGAGCAAACGACGTGCCAGAAGGCCCATGCGCGGCCGCGGGCCATTTGCCCGTGGGAAAAGGCGCGGCTTGTTTCGCCTTGGTGTCCGCTAGCGGACCAAAGCGTCTCGATTCCGGACGGTTCGGAACTGTTCGGCAAGACCCTGGAGCGTGTCGGGGTTGGCGCAGGGAGGGCGACCGCTTTCGCGGTTGCCGCCAAACGATCACAATGGCGCAGGGGTTCCACGCGCGCGCCTGAGCGGATTGCCCGGGCCGACCCTGGAAGGGGCTGTTCCTTCTGCCTTGGACGGAACCCGCGCGTGAGTTCGCCCAACCCGGGGAGCGCCAAGCCAACCATGTCCAGTTCGCGCCGTCGTTTCACTCTGGTCATCAAGTGCCGCGACACCAAGGGCATCGTCGCTGCCGTGTCGGGATTCCTCGCGCGGAACAACGCCTCGATCGCCGAATCGAATCAGTTCAACGATTCGACCGGCGACCTGTTCTTCATGCGCACGGTGTTCCGCCAGGACGGACCGGACATGCCGGCGCTCGAGGGTTTGCGCGAGGGTTTCGGCGCCATCGCCGAGCGCTTCGGCATGACCTGGCAGCTGCACGACGACAGCGTCAAGCCGAAGGTGCTGATCATGGTTTCGAAGTGGGGGCATTGCCTGTACGACCTGCTGCATCGATGGAACGCGGGCTTGCTGCCGGTCGACATTCCTGCAGTCGTCTCCAATCACGACGACATGCGCTCGTTCGTCGAGTGGAACGGTATTCCGTTCCATTGCCTGCCAGTCGACAAGGACGACCCAGGCAGCAAGGTGTTACAGGAGGCGCGCTTGCTGAAGCTCGTCGCCGATCTCCAAATCGATCTGGTTGTGCTGGCCAGGTACATGCAGGTGTTGTCGGCGCAGACATGCGAGGCGCTGTCCGGCCGTTGTATAAATATCCACCACTCGTTCCTGCCCAGCTTCCAGGGCGCGCGGCCTTACCATCAGGCGCACGAGCGCGGCGTCAAGATCATCGGCGCAACCGCGCACTACGTGACCAGCGATCTCGACGAGGGGCCGATCATCGAGCAGGGCGTCGAGCGCGTGTCGCATGCGCACACGCCGAATCAGTGGGTCGCGATCGGCCCGCGATGTCGAATGCGCGGTGCTCGCGCGCGCGGTGAGCTGGCACATCGAGCGTCGCGTCATGATTCATGGCCGCAGGACGGTCGTGTTTGCCTGATCGCTGCCGGCGCTTTGCGCCGCGCGCTGAGGCAGATTTTTCGGGTTCAGCGTTCCGGGGCCGCGCTGAAGCCGGTCAGCCTTCGTGGTCCCATGGGTCCGAGGAGAAACGCAATGGCAACCTACATCGCACTGTCGAACTTCACCGATCAGGGAATTCGCAGCGTCAAGGACACGACGAAACGCGCCGAAGCGGCGGCGAAAGCGGCAAAGAAATTCGGCGTCAAGATGACGCAGATCTATTGGACGGTAGGGAGCTTCGATCTGGTCATCGTCATCGAGGCCCCCGACGACGCGTCGGCAACCGCGTTCATGTTGTCGACCGGCTCGGCGGGCAATGTCCGCACGCAGACGTTGCGGGCATTCTCGAAGAGCGAGATGAACGGAATTCTCGGCAAGTTGAAGTAGCCGCAGCGCAACGTCGTCCCCGGATTTGGCGAGGGATCCGATCAAGAGACCGCCCGGTGGCGAAATACCCGCTGGCATGCGCTGACTCCGCTGTCGGCGACGGGTCGGTGCGCGCCGACTCTGCCGCGGCGCGCGGGCACTTCATGGAATCAGCACGATCTTGCCGAAATGGCGGCCGCTTTCGAGGTGCGCGTGCGCACTGGCCGCGTCGGCCAGGGCAAACGTGCGATCGATGATCGCGCGCACGGCGCCCGATGCGATCCATGGCCAGACCACGCGCTCGACTTCGGCCGCGAGCCGCGCTTTTTCGCCGGCGCTGCGCGGACGCAACGTCGATCCGGTCAGCACGGCGCGTTTCATCATGAGCTGCCGCACCGGCACCTCGAGCGTGCCGCCGCCGAGGGCAGCAATGTATACAATGCGCCCGCCGGTCCTGAGTGCGTCGAGCGTCGCGGCAAAATAGGGCGCGCCGACCATGTCGAGTGCGACGTCGACGCCACCCGCGGCCTTCGCGGCCGCGCCGAAATCCTCGTTCGTCGTGTCGATCGCGATATCGGCGCCGATCTGGCGCGCTTGCGCGGCCTTGTCCGCGCCGCGTGCCGTAGCGATGACCTTGGCGCCGGCGGCCTTGGCCATCTGGATCGCAGCCACGCCGATGCCCGAAGTCGCGCCGTGCACCAGCAGCGTTTCGCCGGACTTGAGCGCGCCGTGCTCGAACACGTTGGCGTAGACAGTGAACACGGTTTCCGGCAGCGCCGCGGCATGGAGCAAATCCAGTCCCGCCGGTACCGGCAGCGCGTGGCGCGCATCGACCGTGGCGTATTCGGCATAGCCGCCGCCACCGAGCAGCGCGCAGACCTTGTCGCCTTCGCGCCAGCGGCCGGCCGCCAGCACGACTTCGCCGGCGACCTCGAGACCGAGCGTGTCCGGCGCGCCCGGCGGCGGCGGATAGTTGCCCGCACGTTGCAGCAGATCCGGCCGATTGACGCCGGCCGCGCGTACGCGGATCAGGATCTCGCCGCTTCGCGGATCCGGTACCGGCAACTGCACGGGATGCAGGGCAGCGGCAGGCCCTGCGCCATCGCGGATTGCGATCGCCAGCATTGTGCTCGTCGACATGTCACTGTTCTCTCACCAAGGCGCGAGCGAATCATGACACGGGCCAGCGATCGCGCGCTGGCAAGACCGAATGTTGTGCCGGGTCGACACAATGATCTTTGCGGCGTTGGCGCACGTTGCTCGCCATCGCCAGTGTACCTTCCGCCGTCAGCGCAGCGGCACATCTTTTTACATTTGCGGGTTATGGCGCAGGAAGGAAAGGCCGAATCCTGGCCGCGCCGGCGTTACAATCGACCGCGCCCGCGCTGCGCATGAACTCCCGATTGCAGCCGAGCCTGAGGCGTGGGAAGCTTCCGACCTGATCGCCGCTGGTATGCCGACACAATGAAGAAACAACCACAGCGCTCGATGCCTGCCTTTCGACGGATCGATGCCAATGCAATGCGCAAGAACGCGGACGTCGCCGCGCAGCTGCTGAAAATGCTGGCCAATGGGCAGCGCCTGCGCGTGTTGTGCCTGCTCGTCGAGGGCGAGCTGTCGGTCGGCCAGATCAACGAGCGCGTCGACTTGAGCCAGTCGGCGCTGTCGCAGCATCTGGCCAAATTGCGCGAAGAAGAACTGGTCGCGACGCGGCGCGAGGCGCAAACGATCTACTACCGGCTCTCGAGCGGTCCGGCCGGGCACATACTTGCGGCGCTGTACGATATCTACTGCGGTGCCGGCGCCAGGCCCAAGCGCGCAAAACGTCGCAGCAATTGAGCGCGCGCGGCGAACAATTTGCGACGCCGCCAGTCCTGCTCGGCAAACGCATGCAGCGCGCGTGCCGGCAACGCTGACAAAGACCCGAGTTGCCGTGAACGCCCGGCAATGTCGCGAGAATGTCAGCAGGCTTTCATCGCGCGGATCAACTTGCTCGATTTCCACCTCAGGAATTCGGACGGATTGATGCCGAAGCGGCGGTGAAACGCGCTGGTGAAATGGCTGTGGCTGGCAAAGCCGACCTGCACGGCGATGTCTCCGATCTCCAGTCCGGATTCCTCGAGCAGGAACAGACCCTTGCGCAGGCGCAATTCCTGGCGGTAGTCGCACAGCTTGAAGCCGGTCGCGGCATGGAACATGCGCGACAGGTGTGCGGCCGAGCAGTGCAGCTGGCGGGCCAGATCGGCCAACGACAGGTCGGTCCAGTATTCGCGCGCGAGCAACGCCTTGGCTTCCTCGATGATCTGCAGTCGCCGGCGCTGGCAAATCGGCCGCGGCCGCCGGCGCGCCCTGGCCGCGCAGCCCCAGAAGTCCATCGCGTCGCCGACGATCGTGCCGACCAGTCCGGTCACCGCTTCTTCGATCTGCAGCGAGTTCATCGTCGTTGCCGGGTTGCCGGCGATCGAGAAGAGCTTGCGCTGGGCGAAGAACGCCGCCGGTCGCATCGGTGCGAATGGCCGCGGAAACAGCGGGCCCTCGCCGGCATCCATGGCCTGGCCGAGGTCCATGCGGATGTCGCGCAGGAGCGCCGGCGACAGCGCCAGCCAGTCGCATTCGTCGCCCTCGCCGCCAATCGCCTCGCGTGAGTACGATTCTCCAATATTGTAAAAACTCACATTGTTCGGCGTGGCGACCTCGGCGCGCCATTCGCCGATCTTCATCTTCACGCTGGTGCGGTGGAACGCAATGTAGGAGCACGTATGCGGTCCGCCGCCGAGCATGAATTGCGGGTGATCGACCGGACAGCGATAGCGGCCGAGGGCCACGCTCTGCGTCTTGCGCAGGATCTGTTCGACCGGCGTGATGTCGATGCGCAATTGTTGCGCGTCGCCAGCGCCGGCGTCGCCGGCATCTGCGGCGGCGGGCAGGCGACCGGGCAGGGTGCTGTTCGCCGCTTGCCAGTTCGTCTGCCATGCGGGCAGGCGGGCGATCTCGGCGCGGACCGGCATGGACCGCCATGAATCAGTCGAAGTGTTGCGCATCAGCCTAAATCCCGGGAATTGAATTCGATGGCCGCTACCAAACTCTTGCTCGTTTGGTCCGGGCGCAGACTTGCACCGGCGGCCGCAATCGGGGAACCGGTTTGTAACGAGCGGTCGCGTTCGTAGTACGAACGGTTTCGTTGCTGCATCGAACCGGGCATGGATCGGGCGGTTCCGCGCGGCATCGCGCACGCGCCGGCTGTTGCGCGGACGGTTGTTAGAAAACCGTAGAAGTGATCGGGTTTTGTGTAGCAGCGCAGCCGGCAAGGCTCCAATACTTCGGTCGCTCAATCCGGAGCCGATCGAACGCGCGTTCTTGTGCCGCGTGAGCAGTCGGTCGTAGCGGCTTGCAATTCAAGAGACCTGAAAGACCCCGCCATCGGTAATCGCCGATTTCATAGACACAGACCCGAGATGGCGGCGAGCAATTCTGCAATTGCGCTCAGCCGCCCCATGACGAAGGAAAACATATGACCAGGCTATCGCTCGGACAGGCAATTCGAATCGCACTCGAACAACGCTATTTGATCGCTGCCGCGGCCGCCGTCCCGGCCCTGTTGTCGGGCGCGCAACCGGCTTACGCGCAAACCGCCGCCGACAACACCGCCGATCAGAAGAGCCAGTCGCTCGAAACGATCGTCGTGACCGGTTCGAACATCCGCCGCGTCGACATCGAGACGGCCAATCCGGTCGTCACGATCGACAAGGCAGCGATCCAGCAGTCCGGCAAGCTCACGCTCGGCGACCTGGTGCAGGACCTGCCGGCCGTGACCGGCCCGGTCACGAACCCGCGCGTCAACAACAGCGGCGGCACCGGCGCCTCGACGATTTCCCTGCGCGGCCTGGGTTCGACCCGCACGCTGGTCCTCGTGAACGGACACCGTTATTTCTATGGCGACATCAACGCCATTCCGGCCGACGCGATCGAGCGCATCGAAGTGCTGACCGACGGCGCCTCGTCGGTGTACGGCTCCGACGCGGTCGGTGGCGTCGTGAATTTCATCCTGCGCAGCAACTACCAGGGCGCGGAGTTCTCGGCCGACTACGGCATTTCCGATCGCGACGACGGCCAGCGCCAGGGTTATCACTTCATCTTTGGCCAGACCACCGACAAGGGCAGCATCATGGCCGGCGTCGACTACAACAAGTTCGACTCGGTGCTGTCCGCGAACCGCGACTTCTCGAAGAACGCGATCTATTTCTACTACGACACCGGCGTCGTGTCCGGTGGCTCGAGCCGCACGCCGACCGGCTATGTCCAGTTGCCGGCCAACCTGAAGTCGCAGTTCGGCTGCAGCACGGTGACGCTGAAGACGCTGGGTTCGACCAGCAGCCCGGCGCCAAAGCTCGGCGACTTCCGCTGCTACACGGCGGCGACCGACAACTACAACTTCCAGGCGCACGGCAACGTCAACCTGACACCGCAGGAGCGCAGCAACGCTTTCGTCGTCGGCAACTACAAGCTGACCGACAACATCGAGACGTACGTGGAGTTCTTCCACGACAAGACCCAGTCGGCCACGTCGCTGGCACCGCAGCCGATCGACACCAACGGCAGCTCACTGCTCATCTCGGCGCAGAGCTACTACAACCCGTTTGGCGTCGACTTCTCCAATACCTCCAACCGTTTCAAGACCCGCTCGGTCGGCAACGGCAACCGCATCGGCAATTTCAGCACGACGGTCGATCAGTTCACCGGCGGCTTCAAGGGCACGTTCGGGGATACCAGCTGGCAGTGGAACGCGTACTTCAACTACGCTCACTACAACCAGCTGAACCATACCAGCGGCTACATCAATCTGAACAAGCTCAATCCCGGTCTGGGGCCGTCGTACCGAGACGCGACCGGCACCGTAGTCTGCGGCACCGATCCGGCAGCCGGTGGTACCGGCCCGATCGCAAGCTGCACACCGGTCAACATCTTCAACATAACCGATCCCGGCACGGTTGCGGCGCTGGACAACGCGTCGGGCAATACGTTTACGAATCTGGTCTACGTCGAACGTTCAGTCGTCGCCGAAGTCAACGGCAACGTGTTCGAGCTGCCGGCCGGCTCGGTGCAGCTTGCAGCCGGTGCGAGCTACCGCAAGCAGTTCGGCCAGACGATTGTCGATGCGATCGAGGTTCCCGACGCGGCCGGCGTCTGCGACATCGGCACCGGCTGCGTGTCGCCGATCAGCGGCGGCTACAACGTCAAGGAGGCGTACGCCGAAATGCTGATTCCGATTCTCAAGGACGTGCCGTTTGCGACGGCATTGAACCTGACGCTCGGCGACCGCTATTCGAAGTACAGCAACTTCGGCAGCACGAACAACACGAAGATCGCCGTCGAGTGGCGTCCGATCGAAGACCTGCTGCTGCGCGGAACGGTGTCGAAAGTGTTCCGCGCGCCGACGATCACCGACCTGTACCAGGGCGCGACATCCGATGCACCGCAGGCGATCGATCCGTGCTTCGGCCTGGTCGGCACCAACGCGGCCTGCCAGTTCGTGCCGGGCGACGGCAGCTTCCATCGTCTGCCGGGCCAGACCAGCCAGATCAACGGCGTGCAGTCCGGAGCAGTCGCCGCGGGGTTCCCGCTCGGACCGGAGAACGGCAAGTCGTTCGACTACGGCTTTGTATACGATCCGCACTGGATCCCGGGGCTGTCGCTGAGCATCGACCTGTGGCGCGTGTACCTCGAAAACCAGATCGCCCGCGTCTTCGCCCAGAATGTGCTGAACCTGTGCTACTTCTCGAACGGCGGGCCGTACTGCCAATACATCCACCGCACTCCGACCGGTCTGTCGCAGGGCCAGATCGACTACGTGCAGGAACCCAAGGCCAATCTCGGCCGTCTCGACGCGAAGGGCGCGGACCTGGCGATTCGTTATCGTCTGCCGGAAACCGGCATCGGCAATTTCGCGATCAACTTCCAGACGACGTACCTGGACCGGTTTGCGGACGATCCGACCCCGGGTTTGCCTGGCGATTTCACCCAGGAATACGCCGGCCATTACGCGACCGGCGCATCGGCGATACCGTACGCGAACTTCTCGCGCTGGAAAGCCCTCATGACGCTGAACTGGAACATGGGTGCGTTCAGCGCCGCGTGGACGGCGAAGTACATCGGCGACTTCAATGTCGGCTATGCCAACACGAACTACAACGAGTCGGCGTCGATATACATTCCGGGTACGCAGTTGCATTACGGCGCCTCGGTGTACCACAACATCACCGCCGGATATAACATCGAGCCGCTCAACACACGCGTCGACGTCGGTGTCGACAATCTGAGCGACAAGCAGCCGCCGATCGTCTTCCAGAACAACGCTCTGAACGGAAACACCGATCCGAACACGTTCGATACGGTCGGCCGTTTCTTCTGGGCGCGCGTGACCGTGAAGTTCTAGCAGCTGCGCCTGGATTCCCTGTCTGCGCAATCGCGCGCAGGCGGGGATTCAGGGCCGGCTGTTGGCGCCGCAAGGGGCATTTCCGATTGGCTGATCAGGCCGATATGCGCGCGGCGAAACGCACTGTTTTCGTCGTCGAAGCGATTGCGCCGATGCGGCGATGGCGTCGGCCGCGCGCTAGCCGCGCGCCGTGTGGCCTCGGGTCGGGCCGAGAGTTGGCAGCGGCGCCGAACCCAGCCGCACACCGCGAAAGAACGTCGCAAGGGTGACGCCTTCGATGCTGCGGAACGCCTTGCACATCGACGATTGGGTATCGAAGCCGACGGCCGCGGCGACCGCGTCGAGCGGCTGTTGCGTCGTGCCCAGCAGCAGTTTGGCATGATGAATGCGCACCTGCATCAGATAGTGGTATGGCGCCACGGAGAACGCCGCCTTGAAGGTGCGAATGAAATGAAAACGCGACATGGCGGCGATGCTGGCGAGCATCTCGCACGACAACTGCGAGTAGTAGTGACGATCGATTTCGCTGCGCGCGAGCGCAACGCGTGCCTGCACCAGCGGCGACAGCGGCGTGCTGCGGCCGCGGAACGCCTGCGAACCGATCGCGGTTGCCGGCGGCACCGTGCCGGCAGCTGGCGTCGCGCCGCTGCGCAAGAGGCTGCGCGCACGAAAGATCGACCGGGGATTGTCGCCCCCGCCGTTGCCTGCAGCGCCCGGCTCGAGTGTGTGGATGCGCTCGCGCAGTTCGAATCCATGCGCTTCGCAGGCGCCGATCAGTTCGTCGAGCCATGCGCCGTCGCTGCGTTCGATTCGCTCGATGCGTTCGGGCTGGCGCCGGTAGTGCTCGAGCCAGCGATAAACCGTGCTGAGCGGCAGACCCAGGACCGTGGCGCAGTTGCGCCGGCCGTGGCGCAGCGCGAGCAGCAGGGCAAGCTCGACGAAAGCCTGCGGATAGCTGAGCCTTACCTGGCGGCGTCTGAGCATCGGTTCGATCCAATGTCCCGTGGCGATTGCTACAGGCTAGCCGTCCGGCCCCCGATTCGCTTCCACAAATCCGCCCACATGAGTGCTGCCCCCCTCATGCCCTGCGTCGATGAAATGCACAAATTTCCGATAACCATGGCTGGCCGACCAGCACACCTCGAACAGGCAGCGCGGCAACGCCGGCAATTCGCTACTATCGCGCCGTGAACGTGGCCCGATTACTGCAAAATACTGTCGCCGGATTCCTGTTTCCCGCGAACCGGAATCAACCGGTTGCCGGCGATACAGCGAGGGGTAGATTCGTGCCGATGGCTGTACGCGTGCTGCGCTACTGGGTGATCGCGGGCCTCATGGCTTCGGCGATGACGCTGTTCACCGCGTTCCAGACCCACTTGCAGTTCATGTTGCGCGGCCAGGAAATGGCCTACTTCGACTCGGTCGTGTGGAGCGGGGTGATCTGGTACATCTGGGCGTTGCTCGCGCCGCTGGCGATCATCCTGACGATGCGCTACCCGATCGAGAAACGGCCGGGGCTGGTGCGCGCAGTCGCGCTACAGATCGTATTCGCCGCGGGGTTCATCGGCCTGCACGCGACGATCGCCGCGGCCATCATGCACTTGTATCCCGAACGCTTCGGCATTCTTCCCGACTTCGGACCGGCGATCCTGCAATTGCTGGCGATGCAGGGTCACTGGGGTTTCAT
Source organism: Rudaea sp. (assembly GCA_035693405.1). Classification (GTDB taxonomy): domain Bacteria; phylum Pseudomonadota; class Gammaproteobacteria; order Xanthomonadales; family Rhodanobacteraceae; genus Rudaea. The sequence continues at coordinate 21,739 of DASSGP010000342.1, forward strand.
GAGTTACGTTGCGCTGGTCGCGATGGTTCACGTCGGCATCTATTTCCGGCGCGCGCAAACCGAAGCGCTGGCGCGCGAGGAATTGCGCACGCAGGCGGCATCGGCGCAGCTCTCGGCACTGGCGCGGCAGATGCAGCCGCACTTCCTGTTCAACGCGCTCAATGCGCTCGTGGCGATGCTCGAGGAAGGCTCATCGGCGCAGGTGTTCACGATCCGCCTCGCGCAGATGCTGCGCATCCTGCTGCAAAGCGGTGACCGCGCGACCGCGACGCTCGGCGAGGAGCTGGCTCTGGTCGAGGCCTATCTGGAAATAGAACGCGCCCGCCTCGGCTCACGGCTGCGTACCGAGATCCAGGTTTCCCCATCGGTGACCGAGTGCCGCCTGCCGGCCTTCATCCTGCAACCGCTGGTCGAGAACGCGATTACGCACGGCATTGCGCGCACGCTCGAAGGCGGCCAGATCCAGGTGCGCGCCCAGCGCGACGTGGCCGATGTCGTCATCGACATCAGCAACACGTGTGCGTCGCCGTCGGCCGGCCAGGAGCCCGCCGACGGCATGCAGCTGACGATCCCGAACTGCCGGCGCCGCCTGGCGCTGATGTACGGGCCGCAGGCGCGCTTCGAAGCCGGTTTCGTCACGCGCAACCTTTTCCGCGCTTCGATCATCCTACCGCTGGACTCCTCAGCGCTTGCACCGCCGACATGAGACGCCTGCGAGTACTCGTAGTCGAAGACGAAGAGCTGGCGCGCGAGCGCCTGGCGCGCCTGATTGCCGAGCAAACGGCATTCGAACTCGCCGCCGCCTGTGGAAACTGCGATGAAGCCCTCGGCGTGCTGGGCGGCGAACCGGTCGACATTGCCCTGCTCGACATCCAGATGCCGGGCATCAGCGGCATGGAGTTCTCGGCCCGGCTCGGCGAGCACAG
>DASSGP010000343.1:0-23106 GCA_035693405.1 Rudaea sp.
AGCGCCTTCGTCGGCCAGCCGAGGTCGCGCGAGACGAGCGCGATTTCGGCTTCGGCGACGACGCAGCGCGCGCGCGCCATCGCCTCGGTCGGACCGAACGCGCGCGCAGCCGCGCGCAGCAGCGTCTTCGCGCGCTCGAACTCGCCGAGCTGAGCCATCGCGATGCCGCGCAGCGCGAGGGCGGACGCATCCTCGCGCAGCGCGATGCGCTTCAAGGCGCCGAGCGGGTCGCCCTGAGCCAGCGCATGTGCCGCCGCGGTGATCAATGAATCCATCGGAATCCGATTGCAATCAATTTAGACGGTTCGCGTTGAGCGTAGCTTGTAAATCGAGAGCAGTCGAAACGTTGCCGAACCTTCCACATCGGCGCTTCGCCGTAGCCTGTCCTGAGCTTGTCGAAGGGCTCAGGGCGAACGGAGCGTTCAGTCTGATGCACTACCGAAATCCCGTCACACTTGTCACTCCCACCCTCCGGCGCGCGCTGCTTAGATTAGCGCACCACCCACAACGCAGAGGAAGGAAAGCATCATGAATGCACGTACGACTGGTACCCGGCAAGACTGGCTGAAGGCGCGCATCGAGCTGCTCGAGGCGGAAAAGGAGCTCACGCGGCGCAGCGACGAAGTGGCGCAGCAGCGGCAACAGTTGCCCTGGGTTCGCATCGACAAGACCTATCGCTTCGACACCGATACAGGCGCCGTCTCGCTCGCGGCTCTGTTCCGCGGGCGCTCGCAGCTGCTGATCTATCACTTCATGTTCGGGCCGGACTACACCGCGGGCTGTCCGTCGTGCTCCAGCATCGCCGACGGCTTCAATGGAATTGCCGTGCACCTGGAGAATCATGATGTCGCGATGATGGCCGTGTCGCGCGCACCGCTGGCGAAGCTGCAGGCGTTCAAGCGGCGCATGGGCTGGACGTTTCCGTGGGCGTCGTCGTTCGGCAGCGATTTCAATGCCGACTTCAACGTCTGGTTCACGCCGGAACAGCAGCGCGAAGGCATCGAATACAACTACCGCAAGTCAGCGCCCGCGCCGCAGACGGTGGCCGCCAACGACCCGCAGGAAGGGGCGCCACGCGACGGCGAAAATATTGTCGTCCAGATTGCCGCAACGACAGGCACCGATGTCGCCACGTACGCGCGCGACCTGCCGGGCATGAGCGCGTTCGCGCTCGAAGACGGCGTCGTCTATCACACGTACTCGACCTACGCGCGCGGCCTCGATGGCCTGTGGGGCATGTATCAATGGCTCGATCGCGCGCCGCTCGGGCGCAACGAAGACGGCTTCTGGTGGCGCCACCACGACAAATACGCGCAGGGCTAGCGTTTCATTACAAGCTTCGCATCCTTGACCACCTCTCCCCTTGTGGGAGAGGTCGCCCCACCTACATGCGCCGCGAGCGCCTCGCAAATACGCATCACGCCTGCAGCGCATGTAGGTGGGGCGGGAGAGGGGAAGGCGCCGCAGGCGCCTGCTACGCAGGCGCGCACCCTCTCCCCAACCCCTCCCCCATCAAGGGGGAGGGGCTTAAGAACGCAACACTGATATCCGTATCGACCCAGTGGAAAGAGAAGGAGGACATCCGCATGCTTGTCGCTTCACAACGAGCTTTCGTCGGCGCTGCGGCCGCGCTGTTCGGCGCCAGCACCGCATTGACGATCGCGTGGTGCAGGTCGATGTCGGCAATGCACGACGTGCCGATGCCGGGCGGCTGGAACATGTCGATGATGTGGATGCGAATGCCCGGCCAGACCTGGCCGGATGTCGCAATGACGTTTCTCGGCATGTGGCTCGTCATGATGGCTGCGATGATGCTTCCCGCGCTGATGCCGATGCTGTGGCGCTATCGCCGGGCCAGCGAGGCGACGAGCCAGGCTCATATCGATGCGTTGACCGCGCTTGTCGCTGCTACCTACTTTTTCGTCTGGGCGCTGTTCGGCGCGATTGCGTTTCTCGCCGGCGCGATCCTTACATCGCTGGAAATGCAGTTGCCTGCGCTGGCGCGCGCCGTGCCGGGCGTGATCGGCGCGATCGTGCTGGTCTCTGGAGTCCTGCAATTCAGCGCATGGAAAGCGCATCACCTAACGTGTTGCCGCAGATTGCCGGACTGCTGCGGGCTGCTGCGCGCGGATGCGCGCAGCGCGTGGCGGCACGGTTTGCGGCTGGGCCTGCACTGCGTGCATTGCTGCTTCGGGCTCACGACCGTAATGCTCGTCGTCGGCGTCATGGACCTGCGCGCGATGGCGGCCGTCACGGCGGCGATTTCCGTCGAGCGGCTGGCTCCGGGCGGTGTACGCGTCGCGCGGTTCACGGGTCTGGTCCTCATTGCTACCGGCGCGTTCCTGATTGCGCGGGCAGTGGTGGCCTAGCAAGAAGTCGCTTCAGCTGCGCGAGCTTCACCCAGCGCCGGCGCCGCCCGGACAGAGCGGACCTGCAGAGAATTGCCTCGCGGTGACGCCTTGTGAGCGCATGACCACGGGCGTAGAGTCAATCGCCCAACGATGTGTTCTGCCTTGCAGGCATTCGGGCAACGGCAGGAACCACCCGGCGCAGTCAAGGACACACCATGGCCACGTACAAAGTCGGATATTTCGTCGGCAGCCTCTCGTCGACGTCCATCAACCGCCTGCTTTCCAAGGCCCTCGTGCGGCTCGCGCCGCCCGAACTGGCGCTGACCGAGATCCCCATCAAGGACCTGCCCCTGTACAGCGCGGACTTCGATGCTGATTTCCCGCCAGTGGCGCGCGCGTTCAAGCAGTGCATCGCCGATGTCGACGCGGTGCTCTTCGTTACGCCCGAATACAATCGCTCGATTCCCGGCGGGCTGAAGAACGCCATCGACTGGGCCAGCCGACCGTGGGGCAAGAACTCGTTCACGCGCAAGCCCTCGGCGGTGATCGGCGCGTCACCGGGCCCGATCGGAACGGCGCTGGCTCAGCAGAGCCTGCGCGGCATGCTGTGTTTCTGCAATTCGCCGCTGATGAACATGGTCGAGGCCTACATTCACTTCAAGCCCGGCCTCATCACCGCCGACGGCGAGGTCACCGACGAACGCGTCGAGGAATTCCTGCGCAACTACATGACGGAACTGCACGCCTTCATCGTGCGCGTGCTGACCGTACTGCCGCGCAACGCCTGAAAAATGTATATCGTAAAAAATATACAGTTTCTGGTTGTGATATTGGCGGCCCCGACACGATTCGAACGTGCGACCTTCCCCTTAGGAGGGGGACGCTCTATCCAACTGAGCTACGGGGCCGGCGGCCGGATTTTCGCATAGAACCGAATCCAGCTCACCATCGAGGGCGGAAGCCTCGCATGCGATTGTCCTGACAGCGGAAGTCAGGTCGATCCTGGTTTCTGCGGCCTGGGATGACAGGCCTCGCTCGTGCGAGCGCGGCTTGACCAGCCGCACTGCTGAGTGGGCGGATCCGATACGCTCGACTTGATTTCGAAAGCTTTGGCTCGATGTGCTGGTCCCATCGACGCCAATCCGCGCCGAAACGTCATCCGACCCTCAGGAGCTCCTATGCAAATCACGATGCACGACACGCTCGTTCCGACCGCCAACCGCATGCTCGGCAACCTCTCGACTTTTCTCGACAAGGCGCTGGCGTTCGCCGAAGCGAAGAAGTTCGATGTGGCAGTGTTGCTGAGTGCGCGCCTGGCGCCGGACATGTTCACCCTGACGCGTCAGGTGCAGATCGCCTGCGACATGATCAAGGGCGCGGCAGCGCGCCTGAGCGGGACTGAAATCCCGAAGTACGAAGACAACGAAACAACGATCGCCGAACTCAAGGCGCGCATCGCCAAGACGCTGGCCTTTGTCAACGGCGTCGACGCCGCGAAATTTGCCGGCAGCGAGGATCGCGACATCGTTCTGCAGGCACGCGCCGGCGAATTGCGCCTGAAGGGGTTGAACTATCTGCGGGACTACGTACTGCCGAACATGTACTTCCATGTCACGACGACGTACGCGATCCTGCGCCACAATGGCGTCGAACTCGGCAAGCCGGATTTCATCGGCGTGCACTGACGCGACGGCGACAACGTGTTCCTTCGGCGGCGCTACAGGCTCAGAAGAGCGTCGCAAAACTGCGTGCCCGATGCGGACGTCTCGGCGCGATCACGGCGAACACGAACGCCGGCATCGCACGGACGCATTTCTCCGGGTTCAGGTTCAGGGTCGCACATGTCGTAACTTTAGCTGGCACTCGAGTTGCCGATCGTGCTATATCAGCACGACGGCGACTGGGGTGTGTGCGCTGGGTAAAAGAGTAGAAAAACTTCCATCAGGGGGAAGGCCATGTTGATTTCGAAGCGCGTGCTCGCGCTCGTACTGCTGTTGTCTGCATTTGGCGTCGCGTCCGCGGCAGCACCGCAGAAGCTTGGTAATCGGGAACATTTCGCCGAGTCCGGCGGCCAGCCGATCACCTCCGACCTGTCGATGACATTCCTCCTGTAGGACGTCCAAGTCGTGGCTCGCGCTGCGAAGCGAGTTCTAGCCGACGCTGCAGGGCGATGGCGGCAACATAGCCGTGGAAGTCGCCAAGCTCACTTCGTTGCCGCCAGAGCATCTGGAGCGAGCGGTTGCGTCGCGACGTCCAGCTATCCGGCGCCAACGAAGTGCGAGAAGCCCGTGGGGTCGGGACAACGCGCTTGTGATCGCCTGAGACAGTGTGTGCCCTCCGATCACATGGGATCAGAAGTTTTCACGATCCTGCAGCCGCAAATCGTACGGCATCCATCTACGCGGCTCACTCATGGCGTCAGGTCGCCGTGAGCACTGCGACATAGACACTTTACCGCTCATTTCCATTGCTGATCGAAAAACAACGAAAGGGGAATCCAATGCGTGGATTGATACGAATCGTCCTGGTTTCGCTGCTCTCGATAGTGGTCGGAACCGCAATTGCCGCACCACCGCAAACGCTTGGCTATCAAGGCCATCTTGCCGACAGCGGCGGCCAGCCGATCACGGCCGACCTGTCGATCACGTTTCGCCTCTACGACGTGCAGAGCGGCGGCGCCGCGCTGTGGAGCGAAGTCCAGCCCGCCGTGCAGGTCGACGGCGGCAACATGGCCGTGCAGCTTGGCAAAGTGACGCCACTGCCATCGAGCATCTGGGGAAAACAGCTGTATCTGGGCATCCAGATTTCCGGCGACAGTGAGATGGCGCCGCGGCCGCCGCTGACGGCCGCGCCGTTCGCGCTGCGCGCGGGCGGGACGATGAAGAACACGATCGTCGTTTCCGCCGAAGGCACGCCGACCGAGAACGGAACGGCTTTGATCGGTGCCGTCACCGCCGCCGCCGGTGCTGCCTCGGCGAATCAGGTGGTTTCGGTCGAGATGGATGCCGGTACCTACGATCTGGGGAACGCCAGGCTCGACGTGCCATCGTTCGTCGTGTTGAGCGGCAAATCCCAGGGCGCGAGCGTCATTACGTCGGCGAATCCTGTCGGTACGGTATTGTTCGCCGGCCACAACATCGGCAAGCACTTCACGGCGATCAATACCGGGCAGCCACCCGACGATAACAGCTCGACGTTCGGCATCGGTGCGGCCACGCCCGCGCTCGACGGCACGATTGTCAGTTACGTGACGCTCGAAGACGTTGCCGGCGACAGCTTGGGCGCCGGCGTCGTAGGAGGGCGCTGGGGTATCTACATGTGCGCGATCGGCGGCATCACCAATTCGCTCGCGCTCGCACAGAACGGAAACTTCGGCATCGCTCTGCGAGCGAGTTGCCAGCCGTCCAGTGGGTCCGATGCTTTGAACATCAACGGAATGACATTGCTCGCCCTTGACAGCATCGGCGGCGTGCGTGGTGCGTACCTGACCGGCAACGGCGTGTGGAGCAACATCAGGGCGATCGTGAACCAGACAACGGCGACCGGCACTGCCGGTTCGTTCGGACTGCGCGTGCTTGCGAATGCATTGAACAACCATGGGTTGATTCAGAATGCCGTCGTCGACATCTTTGGCACCAGCCCCGCCGGCACAACGACGATCTCCTTGATCGAGGGTTTGCACGTCGATCCCGGCGCTTCGGTCGACGTCAAGGGTATCCGCATCAATATCGAAGGCGCCAAGGCGCAGTTCATCTCCGGGGTGCGCCTGCAGGCAGACAATACCTCGACGCAGATTACGCACATCAGCGATGCCGACATTCATATCGCCGGCGTGCAGGATGCTGCGCAGGGGCCCGGCGGCATTTTCGGCATCCGGGTGCAGGGAGCGGTGCCGGAACTGACGCACACCAAGATCAAGGTCGAGTGCCTGCCGAACGGATACAACTTCTGCGGCGGCGTTACCCAGCAGCCGAATGTGACCGGCAGCGGCATGCAGGCCGGCACGCTCACGCTCGATCAGGTCACGATTGAAACCGGGCACGATGCGCCGGCGGACACTTCGGCACAATCGGTCGCATTTCTCGGCGGCTTGACTCCGGCACGCATCGATCACTCGACGCTGCGCGTCCTGCGCAGCGCGTCGGATGAATTGCAGTCAGGCGTCAACATTGCGCAAGGGGGCGCTTCCCTGGTGCGCGTGCACAATTCCTCGATCGAGATCCAGAGCGTCAACGCCAGTCCCGCGACTGCCAACTGCGTGGTCGCAAATGGCGCCAGCGGTAGCATCGAGCTCTATGGCGGGTATGCCGAGGGTGGAAGTTGCACACCCCCGGGGCCAAGCTACGTTTGCGCGGGCGTGACCAAGCGCGGCGTCGGCTTCCTTAACAACAGTTGTCCCTGAGGCGGGCCATGAACAAACGGCATCGCTTCACACATGGGTACGTTCGACGCCTGTGCGTCGTGGTCATGATGCTCGCGCTCGGCGGCGTGAATTCCGCCGGCGCCGGTTCCGGCGATGCGCGCAGCAACACGCATCGCATGATCGCGGGGAGCCCGGCGAGCGTCGCGGGAAAAACAACGTCGCCGGCACATCAGGCTTACGTCGTCGGCGGCAGCGGTGCGGCGGTCGGCATTGCCGCCAGCGCCAACACGAGCATCGTTGCCGGCAACAGCACGATCGATCCGCCGGTGCGCATCTTCAGCGGCAATTTCGAAGCCTACTAGGCTGGCGGGGCCACTCTGCGGCCGGCGACAACCGTTGCCGGTCGCGCCTTCTTCTGACGTGCTTCTGTCTTGATCGTCGCTGCGTATTGGTCGAGCGCCTTGCGCAGCGCGTAGGGTGGACCTTGACCCACCGTCCCTTCGTTTGACGCACGAGCGCAGAGCGGTGGGCCAAGGCCCACCCTACCCGCTGACCTTGGCCTTGCCGGCATGTGCCTTGATCTGGTCGCGCCGCCGTATCGAAAGCGCAGCGGCGTACTGATCGACCGCTTTGCGCAGCGTGGCGACATCCTCGTTCTTGCGCAAGCCGCGCTTGGTCAGTGCCTTGCGCATGCGCTTGATCAACTCGAAGTCATGCTCGTCGCGATACGGCTTTAGATCGAGATCGGCCGGCACGTTGGTCAACCTTTCGTCGCCGATGTGCTTGACGTATCTCTGCATGAAGCGGTCGTAATCGCGCCAAACGATCCCGTCCGCGCGGACCGCGGCTTCCTCGGCGCGCGTGGCGATCTGGTGCGCGTGCAGGTAGTGCAGGCCGAGCTGGTCGATCAGGGTCTTCTCGACCTCCTCGTGCATGATCAGGTAGCGATCGACCTCGATCTTGCGCCCCTTGTAGGCCATCCTGCGCGGCAGATGCCGGTCGATGTAGATCGTCTTGCCGTCCTGGCTGTAGCCGGCCAGGTAAGGAATGTCATGGGTGCGGTCGAGCTTTTTGACCCGCCGCAGGATCGCATCGAGGGCCCGGTCGAGCATCAGGCTCGAGACGTACCAGTCGGGAATATGCAGCTTTTTGTGGGCAGCAACGGGGTGGCAACCTTGGGCAGGCATTGGGGGCTCCGGCAGTCAAAAGTTGTTCGGACGTGCGACCTTAGCTCAACCCCGGGTGGCTGCATACGGGCGGCGTGAAACGGCTTGAGAACGCCGGAAAAGGACCCACATCAGTATCGTGCAGTGCAGCATCGGGCTGGGCTTTCTTGTGCCCTTCACAGATGTCGTACTTTTGTAAATTTTGAGTTATAGTTGGTTCACTGTGTCTGCACGGTCGCTTGTGAATTGTGACCCGATAGCGCTGGTCTTCGATCCGCTCCATCGTCACCCACGTTTCCATGCATGCCAGTAAGTCGACTCGGCCGGATGGCTCGGGTCTTGTCTGAATTGTCCTGTGGAGTGCTTATGTCGGATCGCGAGGTTGGTACCGTCAAGTGGTTCAACGATAGTAAGGGTTTCGGATTCATCAGCCGTGAGAATGGCCCCGACGTGTTCGTGCATTTCCGCGCGATCACCGGCTCCGGTTTCCGTACCTTGCAGGAAGGTCAAAAAGTGAGCTTCCGCGTTGTCCAGGGTCAGAAGGGCCTGCAGGCGGACGAAGTTACTCCAGCCTGAACGCAGCAATCGGTGTTGAAAACGCACCGGCTGGCTCGCGCTGGCCGGTGCGTTTTTTTTGAAGGAGAAAGTGATGGTTACGTTGAATGTCCGCGGTTTGCCGCGGTCGATGACCGAAAAGACGTTGGCGGGTTTGTTCGCCCAACACGGCCGTGTACACAAGCTCAAGCTCGCAATCGATCCGTTCAAGAACGAATGCCGCGGGTTTGCCGAACTCGAGATGGAAGGCCACGAAGCGCGCGCAGCGGTCGCGGCGCTCGATGGCTCGACGCAGGACGGCACCATGATCCGCGTCGGCCTGCACGACGAGAAAGCGCGTCGCGGCGGCGGCCGCCGCTAGTTCGAAGAAAGTCTGCCGCGTCCGCATGAATGCGGACGCGGGCTTGCAGCGGCCTGGAATCAGAACCGCCCTGCGCGAAAGTCCTCGACCGCCTGAACGATCTGCTGCTGCGTGTTCATCACGAACGGGCCGTATTTTGCGACCGGCTCGTTGAACGGCCTGCCGGCCACGAGAATCAGACGGGCAGCACCCTGCGGTGCGGCGATGCGCACCTTGTCGCCGTTGCCGAGCACGCCGAGGTCACCGCGCATCAGTTCGCTGGATGATCCATCGCCGATTCGTGCTTGTCCCGCGTACACGTACGCAAACGCATTGTGACCGTGCGGTAGCGGCACTTCGACCGCCGCGCCGGCCTCGAGGCGCAAATCCAGATAGACAGCTGCCGTTGTTTCGGCTTCGACCGGACCCTTGACGCCGCCGGCTTCGCCGGCGATCACGCGCGCGCTGACGCCCGGCGCCAAGTCGATCTCGGGAATGCGTTCGGGTGCAATGTCCTGGTAACGCGGCGCGGTCATCTTGTCCTTCGCCGGCAAGTTGACCCAGAGCTGGAAACCCCACATGAGGCCGTCCTCCTGCTCCGGCATCTCCGAATGGACTATGCCGCGGCCAGCCGTCATCCACTGCACGCTGCCGGCGGTCAGCAGGCCGCTGTTGCCCTGGTTGTCGCCGTGGCGCATGCGCCCGGCGAGCATGTAGGTCACGGTTTCGAAGCCGCGATGCGGATGTTCGGGAAATCCGGCGATGTAGTCGCTGGCCTGATCGGAGCGGAACTCATCGAGCATCAGGAACGGGACGAGCATGTCCAGCGCGGGCTGGCCGATGACGCGGGTCAGCTTGACGCCGGCGCCGTCACTGGTCGGCCGCCCGCGCACGACGCGCGTTACCTGGCGCAAGTTGGCTGCGCTTGGCGCATCGACGGTGGGAGAAGTCGCGGTATTTGCGTGCATACATACCTCGCAGGCTGGAAGACGCATTAGATGGTGCCCGCGGTATCGAAGACAACCGCCAACTGCAGCACGCACCGTTGCGCCAATGGAACGCCATTGGCGGTAACATTGCGGCCATGAACGACAATGCAATCCTGATCATCGATCCGCGCGAACACGATCTCGGCGGCGGCTTCAAGGTGCGCCGCGCGCTGCCCCATCTGCTGGCACGCCACGTCGGGCCGTTCGTGTTCTTCGACCACATGGGCCCGGCTGCGTTCGAGGCGGGGAAGGGCGTCGACGTCCGCCCGCACCCGCATATCGGCCTGGCGACGGTCACCTATCTGTTCGAAGGCGCAATCGAGCACCGCGACACGCTCGGATTCGTGCAAACGATCCGTCCGGGCGACGTCAACTGGATGACCGCCGGGCGAGGAATCGCGCATTCGGAGCGCACGCCCGGTCCCGAGCGCGCGTCCGGTCATCGCCTGCACGGGATCCAGGTCTGGGTCGCGCTGCCGCAGGACGCCGAGGAGTCCGAACCGAGTTTTCATCACCATGACGCCGGAGTACTGCCACTGATCGAACGCGATGGCGTGACGATGCGGCTCGTTGTCGGCAGCGCGTTCGGCCAGCGCTCGCCGGTTGCGACGTTTTCCGAGATTTTTTATCTGGCGACCGAATTTTCTGCCAATTCGCAGGTAGTTCTTCCGCCGGAACACGCCGAACGCGCGGTCTACGTCGTCGAAGCGCCGATCTCGGTCGGCGGCCGCGAAGTCGCTCCAGGCCAGATTGCCGTGCTGCCTGCCGGCGAAGATGTCGAGATTCGCGCAGCCGGCCGGGCGAAGGCGATCCTGTTCGGTGGCGCAAATCTCGGCGAGCGACACCTGTGGTGGAACTTCGTCTCGAGCTCGCGTGAACGCATCGAACAGGCCAAGGCCGACTGGCGTGAGGCGCGCTTCGGCCAGATTCCGGGCGAGACCGAATTCATTCCGTTGCCTGAGAAGTAGGGCTGAGGGCTGAGGGCCTAGGGCTGAGCAAGTGCAGTCGCCGCGATGCTGGCTGGGCGTATGCTTTTCAGCCCTCAACCCTCAGCTCAGCGATACTGCCGATGACAGGCGTCGCACGAGTCGCCGACGCGGTTGACGATCGGCGCCAGCGCCGCGCAGGTTTTTGTGCCGTCGCCGAGGTCGGCCACGGCGCTGCGCAGACGATCGGTGTACTCGCGGAATGGAGGCTCGGGCATGTTGTCGCCATAGACCGATCCTTCGATCTCGTTGCCGAGCAGCTGTAATACGTCGTGGGCGCGCGTGGTCGTGGCCGCATCGCATCGGCCGGTGCGCTGGCCGTTGCGCAGTTCGGCGTAGTGATGCTGCATGACCTGCATGATGCCGCGCGCATAGGCGCCGCGCTGTGCCAGCGCGTTCATTGCTATGACGGTGCAGATGGCGCTGAACGCCAGTCCGAGAATCAACAATACAAGCGAGCGCATGGCGAAGGTGTGGCTCCCGGATGAAAGCAAGAAGAATAGCCGGTTCGTGGCGGCACGGCGCGCTAACGGCGAGCACTGCGGACCCACGCGCGATTCGATAACGCTACAATGCTTACGACCGCTGGGAGTCCGGGCCTTGATCAAGGACCAGAATTTCAAGACCGATCGCGCTACCGTACTGGATCCCGCCACGACGCAGGAGACCCAGTCCAGTCCGCGCCTGATCATCGTCAGCGGCGTGCTGCTCGGCCATCAGATCGAGCTGGGCGAGGCGCCGGTGACGATTGGGCGATCGAGCGAATGCACGATCGCCTTGCCCCATCCGAGCGTGTCGCGCCAGCACTGCCGCATCTGGCCCGAAAACGGCCGCTATCGAATCGAGGACCTGGGCTCGACCAATCGCACGTTCCTCAATGGCGAGGTCGTGACACGCGCGGAGCTGCGCGACGGCGATCAGATCAGCATCGGCAGCAACGCCCTGAAGTTTTTCATCGGCACGAGCGTGGAGGCGCGTTACCACGATGAACTGATCGATTTGGCGATCTACGACAGCCTGACCGGCTTTTACAACCGGCGGCATTTTCGCAGCATGCTCGACGATGAGCTGAAAAAGAGTGCTGACGATGGAGTAGTCAGCCTGTTGATGCTCGACCTGGATTATTTCAAGGCGATCAACGATCAGCACGGACACCTGGTCGGCGATCAGGTGCTCACTGCTGTCGCCGATATTTTGCGCGCGCGGGCGCCGGGAGGCGCATTCATCGGCCGCCTCGGCGGCGAGGAGTTCGCGATGGTTCTGCGCGACACCGGGCTGCAAGCTGCAATTGGCGTCGCCGAATTCTTGCGCGCCGCAATCGGCGTCCACCCGCTGGCATTGCGCGACAAGCAGTTGCGCGTCACGATCAGCGCCGGTGTCGCCGAATGCGTGGGGCGCGGCGGCGTCAGTTCGGATCTGCTACGCGCGGCCGACCAGCAGCTATACCGGGCCAAGCAATCCGGCCGTGATCGCGTTTCGCCCGAAAAATAGCGGTGTGGTTCGGCCTTTCCATTCGGTGCGCGCTGAAGTTTTCCGCCGTTTCCACAGTCACGTCGATACTTCCGGAAATTCATGAACAAGCGCAACGATGCGACCAGTGACCGCTTCGGCGGAATCGATCGCCTGTACGGTTCCGGCACTGCGGTGCGGCTCGCGCAGGCGCATGTCGGCGTCGTTGGCGTCGGCGGCGTCGGATCGTGGGCGGTCGAGGCGCTGGCGCGCTCCGGCGTCGGACAGCTGACGCTGATCGACGCCGATGATGTCTGCGTATCGAATACCAATCGCCAGTCGCACGCTCTCGAAGGAGAGTACGGCCGGCCGAAGGTCGAAGTGCTGGCGCGCCGCGCAAAGGCAATAAATCCACATTTGCGCGTCGAGGCGATCGCCCAGTTCCTGACTCCGGCGAATCTGCAAGAGATGCTCGACCGCGGCTACGACGCGGTGCTCGACGCGTGCGACGCGATCAAGGTCAAGGTCGCAATGATCGCGTTTTGCCGGCGGCGCAAGATCCCGGTCGTCGTTTCCGGTTCCGCCGGAGGACGCCGCGATCCGACCTTGATCACCGCGCGCGACCTTTCGCGCACCGAGCACGACGTGCTGCTCGGCATTACTCGCCGGAAGTTGCGCGACGATTACGGCTGGACCCGCAATCCGAAGCGCTACTTCGGAGTGCAGGCGGTGTTTTCGCGCGAAAACGTCAACTATCCGCAGCCTGATGGCAGCGTGTGCAAGACGCGCGGACCGGATGCCGAGACGGCGCTCAAGCTCGATTGCGCTGGCGGACTTGGCGCGGCCATGCACGTGACCGCGACGTTCGGCATGGTCGCGGCGGGGCGCTTGATCGAGCGATTGCTGGAGGCGAAGACCGGAGTGAAAGATTCAAAAGATTGAACCACGAAGAACACGAAGAACACGAAGGAAAAGAGCAAGAACGTCTGCCTGGCCGTCGCGTTCTGTGTTCTCGTGCCCAGTATTCTGTTCGTTCCTTCTTCGTGTTCTTCGTGGTTCAGTCTCTTGATCTTGGAAGGGCGAACAGTCGTTCGGCATTCTGCGTTGTTGCTGCGGCAATTTCCTCGGGATCGGTGTCGCGCAGTGCAGCCACGCACGCGCATACTTCGGCAAGCAAGGCGGGTTCGTTGCGCGCACCCTGGTGCCCGTGCAGCGGCTGATCCGGCGAGTCGGTTTCGAGCAGCAGGAATTCGAGCGGCATCGTGGCGACGAGTTCGCGCAGGCGGCGCGCGCGCGGATACGTGATCGGGCCGCCGAGGCCGACAAAGAATCCCATTTTCCACAGCTGCTGCGCCTGCTCGACGCTGCCGGAAAAGCTGTGCACGACCCCACGCAGGCTGCCGACGCCGCGCAACATCGCGATGACTTCGTCGACCGCGCGCCGCGCATGCAGGACAAGCGGCAGGTCGAACTCGCGCGCCAGTTCGAGCTGGCGGCGAAAATACATGCGCTGGATCCCGGCATCGAGACCCTCGACGTAGAAATCCAGGCCGCACTCGCCGACGGCGACCGGGCGTTCACGCTGGAGCCACGATGCCAGCTGGTCGAGATGTTCGGGCCGATGATCGGCCAGAAACATCGGATGCAGGCCGTAGGCCGGGTACAGGCCGGCCTCGGTGCGGCAAAGATCGTGCAGTTTCGCAAAGCCCGCGGCGCCGATCGCCGGAATCACCTGATGCATCACGCCCATGGCGCGTGCGCGTGCGAGCGCCTCGCCGCGGTCCGCGTCGAATTCGGCAACGTCGAAGTGCGAATGGCTGTCGAACAGCTCGATCATTTTCACAGGGAATCGGGCGCGCTAGAGAACCAGCCAGCGGGCCATGCCGAGGAACAACCCCATGCTGACGACATCGGTAGCGGTGGTCAGGAAGATGCTCGACGCCATCGCCGGATCGGCGCCGAGGCGGTTGAGCCCCAGCGGCACCGCGGCGCCGGCGACGCCACTGGCGACGCTGCTCAGCGACATTGCGGCGAGCGTAATCAGGGCCAGCGAGAGGGCTTTTGGATTATGCTGCAAATATGCAATTGTGAACATTGCGATTCCGGCAACGATTCCGACGAGTATGCCGTTGCAAAGACCAAGCAGCGCTTCCTTTGCGACCAGCTCGAGCTTGGGCCGGTCGCGGATTTCGTTCAGGGTGAGGCCGCGCAGGGTCACCGCGAGCGCCTGGCAGCCGGTGTTGCTGCATTGACCGGAGAGCACCGGCAAGAAAACCGCCAGCAGCACAATTGCATTGATTGTGTCCTGGAACAGGCTCACCACGGCAGCTGCGACGAAAGCCGTCAAGAGGTTCAGCTGCAGCCACGGATGGCGGAATCTCAAAGCGCGCTGCCACGGTGTGGAAATTCGCTCTTCCTTCTCGACGCCGACCAGCGCACCGGCCTGCGCGCTGATCTCGAACGCCTGCTGCTCGAACAGAAGCTGTCCGCGCACTTGGCCGATGAGGCGGCCATTGGCGTCGCAGACCGGATAGGCCGGGTAGTGGCGCGTCACGACTTCGCGCATGGCGTCGACCAGGCTGGTCTCAGGCCGCAGGAAAAACGGGTCAGCTACCATCACGTCGGCCAGCGACTGGCTGGCCTGCGCATAGAGCAATTCGCGGAACGCGATGACGCCGACGAGGCGCCCGTCATCGTCCGTGGCAAAGATGTACGTGATCAGCTGGCGCTTGACGGCTTCGCGCATCGCTTCGATTACCGTGGTAACCGGAGTCTGCGGTCGGAACACGGCCGGCGTCGTCTCCATGAGCCTGCCGACGCTGCCTTCAGGGTAGTGCCAATCCTTCAGCCATTGTTCGCCTTCGCCGGACTTCGTGGCGGCGGCGATGCGGCCGCGGCGTTCGGCCGGGAATTTCTCGAGGATTTCGATCGCGTGACCGGGACCCAGTTCGGCGAGCGTCTGGGCGATCTCTGGGTCAGGGAGTGCGTCCAGGCTTTCCATCGCGCCTTGCGAATCGAGTTCGCGGATGCGTTCACTGAGCGGGCGCGGGGTTTCTGCGTCGGACATGGTTGCTCCACTGGAACGGCGGCGCCGTGTGCCGGCGATCCTACCCGAGAACCGGCGCGTCGTGCCGCAACCGTGGCGGCCCCAGCGGTTCGGCGTGCGTTCACCTGAAGGCGCTAGACTGGCTGTAGACAAAACGCACGGTGATGCGTTGTCATTGGTTGTCCGGGCATTTTCGTCAGAGAGGATTCAAATCATGTTGTGCAACAAAGGATTCTTAGCGTTGCTGCTGGCCACTACGGTCGGTCTGACCGCCTGCGTGCCGCCCCCGCCGCGCCAGACCGTCGTGTACCACGAGTCTTCCGATCAGGGCGAGTCTAGTCGCTACTGCCAGACCTGCGGCACGATCCGCGACGTCGCCCGCGTCGACATCCAGCAGGGCACGACCGGCGGCGGCGCGGTTCTCGGCGCGATCATCGGCGGATTGATAGGAAACCAATTCGGCGGTGGCAGCGGAAAAGCGGCGATGACCGCAGCAGGCGTCGTCGGCGGCGCGGCGGTCGGCAACGCGGTCGAGGCAGACAATGCTCATCACGCGTCGGGTATGGCGTGGCGCTATCGCGTCCAACTCGATGACGGGCGCATGGCCACGGTCACGCAGTACGACAATCCGGGTTATCACCCTGGCAATCGCGTGGTCATCCGCGGCGATCACATCGAGGCATTGCGGGAGTAGGGTGGGCCTTGGCCCACCGCCGATGTGGTGCGAGCGAAAAAACAAAACGGTGGGCCAAGGCCCACCCTACGCCCACTCGGTCAAGCCCTCGCGTTCGTAGAGTTGCTTCCAGCTCGGGCGGGCTTTCATGCGCGCGGCGAACGCGCGCAACGCTGGCCAATCGGTCGCCGGCCGGGGCATGTTGCGCGACCAGCGCATGACCATCAGCAGCATCAGGTCCGCGCCTGTGCACGCCTCGCCGAGCAGGTAGGGGCCGTTCGCTGCAAGTTGCGCATCGAAGCGCGTCCAGGCGCTTTCGATCCGGGCCGCGATCACTTCGGCCGGCACGCCGCCTAGCTCGTTCGGATAGAACCACATGCGAAACGCCGGCTGCACTGTGTTGGCGATATGAATGATCCATTGATTCCAGGCTGCGCGCTCAAGCGTGTCCGCGCGCGGTGCCAAGGCTGCCGCCGGATGACGGTCGGCTACCGTCATCAGGCAGGCGGCGGACTCGTAGAACGGCTCGCCTTCAATCACCAGCACCGGCACCATGCCATTTGGATTGAGTTTCAGATAATCCGGATCGCGCTGCGCCCCGGCATCGAGGTCCACGCGTTCGAGCTTGTAATCGGCGCCTGCTTCGAGCAGGGCCAGATGCACCACCAGGCTGGCGGCGCCGGGGCTGTAGTAGAGCGTATACATTCGACATGCCTCCCGCGAAGAGAATCGCAGCGGACCCGACCATCCCGGCAGAGCATCGAGGCCACGACAGTCGGCGATCGCCTGGCGAATAGTATGCGCAATCGCCGGGGCAGTTGTCTCGTCGTGAATGGTGAAAGCGGCAAGCGACGCGCCAGGCGTCACCGGATCAGTTGGCGCTGTAGAAGCGGTGATCGCCGATGATCGCCAGCGGGTTGCCCTTGGCCCACGCCGGAGTGGTCGCGCTGGCAGCGACAAAATGATCGGCGCGCGGCACGAGCGCGACGCGCCACTGCGGCGGCAGTGACCAGATACGCATTGCCACGCCGGCGACGAGCCAGGCGTCGCGCCATGCCGGCGCTTCGTCCACAATGTAATTTGTGCTCGTTTTGGACAAAGCAAATTGTCCACGCGCGGTGAGGACCGAGCACAGGCTGTTGCCCCATTGGCCGCTCGCGCGGCGGCGCAAGGCTACTTCCGCCACGGCCGCCTGGCCGAGCACGGATTCGCTGCGCGCTTCGAGATAGATGGTCGTCGCCAGGCAGACGCGATCAGCGTCCGGTTGCGGCAATACCGACGCAAGCCACAAGAGTAAAGCAAGCTTCATTCAGACTACCCGTAACACAATGCAATACGGTGGCGACGGCGAAGCGCGGGTCCGCATGGGCCGCAGCATCCGTCCTTCCTGCAGGGCGTCGCGTTATGCTCGCGCCGGGCCCTGGGAGGTGTTGTTACCTTGCTGATTGTCCCGGCTGTGTCGTTGTGCCGGTTGGATATCGGGATCGCTGGGCGATCCTGGCGGAAGCGCACGTCTCGTGGGCCGCCGCCGGAAATTCTGTAATGGGCGTGAAATGCGCCATGGCGCGGACTATAGGTTTCGCAACCTGAACAGATTGTAAAACTTCGCCGCAGGGTTAAATTATAGTGAAGTCCGCCGCCGCTTTCAAGTGCGGTGCTGAAAATGACAAATATGTCGCAAAACGCCAGTAGTACACTACCGGCGTTTATATACAAAGCGCATTTGTCTCAATAGCCGAGATAGGCTTTCAGCAGCTTTTCGTTGCCTTCGTAGTCTTTCGGCGTGGCCGCAACGAACTTGCTGACGCCGAGTTCGATCAGCAGCTTTGCTGTCTGCTCGTCGGTATCGAGCTTGAGCAGGGCGTCCTTGACCTTCTGCCGCACCTCATCCGGAACATCGGCGCCGGCGCTGACGCAGGTGCCGGCGAACTGGCGCGTGGTCTTGACGGTGATCAGGTTCGGATACTGGTTCTTCAGCCAGGTCGGAATGATTGCGGCATCGTCGTCGCCGCCGAACACCGAGTCGATGGCGTCGCGCCAGGCGCCGGCGGTCGAGCGGATGTCCGGCTGCGAGACCGGGTTCGAATACATTTCGAGCAGCAGCACGTAACCCAGGCTCGGCGACGGCATCGTGATGATGCTGTGTCCGACCAGCAATTGCGGGCCCTTGCCGCCGAGTTCCGCATCCGAGGTCACCAGCGAGTAGCTGGTCGGCTCCGCCGCGCGTACCAGCGGGACATACTTGTCGTGCACGATGCGGTAATCGGCGAAGTGCGCTTCGTCGAGCGCGAAGGCGGTCTTCGTGACGGTGTGGATGTCGCGCCAGTAGAAGTGATAGTTGCGCGAGGTGACGAGGATGAAATGCTGCCCGGTCGCCTTGTCGAGATAGTCGAGCAGCGGTTTGTAGATCTCCGCGGCCCGGTCGGGCCGATACGAAGGCTCTACCGCAAACGTATAGTCGGCTGCCCGCGCCGCGAGCGGAGCGAATAGCTGGCATATGCCGGTCAAGGAAAGTGCGGCCGCCAGCAGCCGCCCGGATTGACGAGTACGAGTGCGCATGCGTTCCCCTTTCCGCTTCACTCAGCTTCCGCTATATCACGAACGCCTGAATAAGGCGAGGTGCACTGCGGAAAAACCCCCGATCAATCAATCGCTAGGATTGCCAATCGTGGAAACTACGCGAAACGTTGCACCAGGCATGGCCGGCGCCCTCAGGGCCGTTCCGGCCGGCAGTTTCGGCAAGGTTGCGAGGGCAAGACCATGACCCGATGCGGTCCAGGCGGCCCTCAGCAACTCGCCGCCGGCACCGGCATCGTGATCGATTTCGAGCGACGTTCCGGGCTCAGGCATGGCATCGGCACGGAAGGCGAGTTGCTGCAGCCAGCGCTTGTTGCCGCCCTTGAAATGCAGGCGCGCGACGATTTCCTGCCCCGGGTAGCAGCCCTTGCGAACACTGATCGCGCCGAGTTCCTCCAGGCCGAGCCACGACGGCAGAAACCTGTCGGTTTGGGCGTCGCTGACTTCGACGATGCCTGCCGCGACGTCGGAAGCATTCCAGCGATTCGACGCGGCAGGCGAAGCGTCGGCCACTCCAGGGAACTGCGACTCGCCAAGGACATACCAGCGCGGCTGCGGGCCAGGCGCCGCCAAGCCGATGCGGTCCCCTGCAACGACAGCATCCGTGGTGCCCGGCACCGCGCCGAGATAGTCGAGCACGTCCACGAGCCGATCGAAACCGATTGCGTGCCAGGACCCGAGCGCGCGCATCTGCACCTTCGCCCGGAAGACGAATGGTGCCAGAGCCGCGCGCAACACCTCCGCCTCGCCGCCTTGCAGGATCAGCAGCAAACGCTCGTCGTCAATGCGCACGACGCGGAAGAACGCGCGCACCCGTCCCTGCGCTGAAAGCCACGCGCTCCACTGCCATTGCCGGGTCGCGAGCGCACGCACGTCGCTGGCGAATTGTGCGTGGGCAAACGCGACGGCATCGGCGCCGGTTATTTCGAGAACTTGCGGTGTGGGCAGGGCGATCGGCACGGTGCGGCCCAAGTGGGAGGTACGCTGTTGGAGGTATAATCCGGATATTCAATGTAGGCGCCGTGCCTGCGCCTATCAAGTGGCGCGGTGCCCGCAATTTCGAATACCCTGCACAGACTTGATGACAGGATGCACGATGACGAGTTCGAGTCCTTCCGAAGACAACATCGGCAAGATTCCGGCCGAGTCTACGCCGCCGGCGCCCGTGCCGCCGAAAGAAGTTGGTGGCCGAGACGGACCCGAACCGACACGCTACGGCGACTGGGAGAAGAACGGACGCTGCATCGATTTCTAGCGCCATCGCCCCGTCGGCCCGCTCCCGTCGAACCGACACTTCGAAACGATTTCATCGCAGCAGACTTTCCGATCAAAGGTCAGCAACGTATGCCAACCGAACGTCCGCTTTCACCTCACCTGCAGATTTACCGCTGGCAGCTCACGATGGTGCTTTCGATCATCCATCGTGCGACTGGCGTCGCACTGGCCGTGGGCACGATCCTGCTGATAGCACTGCTGCTGGCGCTTGCGGCCGGTCCGGACGCCTACCAGACGGTGCGCGCCTTCTGTTCGTCATGGCTCGGCACGCTGATGCTGTTCGGCTGGTCCTGGGCGCTGTGCTTCCATCTGTGCAACGGCATTCGTCACCTGGCGTGGGACACGGGCTGGGGATTCGAGATTCCGCGCGCCTACCTCACCGGGTGGACCGTTGTTGCCGCGAGCCTGGTCATGACCGCACTGATCTGGGCCTGCGTCTTCGCCCAGGGAGGTGCGGCATGAGCACGACAGACCTCCAGACGCCGCTGAAACGCGCGCGCGGACTCGGCTCGGCGAAGGACGGCACGCACCACTTCATCGTCCAGCGCATTACGGCGCTCGCGCTGGTTCCGCTGGCGATCTGGGTGATCTGGCTCGCGCTTGCGCTCGTTCGCGCGGACTACGCGCACGCGCGCGCGATCGTCCATCATCCGTTCGCCGCGATCTGGTTGACTGCGTTCGTGATCGCGACGTTCTGGCACGCGCAACTCGGATTGCAGGTCGTAATCGAGGATTACGTGCATGCACGCTGGCTCGAAGTGACTGCGCAGCTTGCGGTCAAGTTCTTCTGTGCGGTTGGCGCGCTGGCCAGTGTGCTTGCGATAGTACGCATTGCCTTGGGATAAGAAGAAAGAATATGGAAGCGTACAAAATCCAGCAGCACAAATACGACGTCATCGTGGTGGGCGCCGGCGGCGCCGGGCTGCGCGCGACGTTCGGACTGGCCGAGAAGGGGCTGCAGACGGCATGCCTGACGAAGGTGTTCCCGACGCGCTCACACACGGTCGCGGCGCAGGGCGGCATCTCGGCGGCGCTCGGCAACATGGGCGAGGACGACTGGCGCTTCCATTTCTACGACACGATCAAGGGTTCGGACTGGCTCGGCGACCAGGACGCGATCGAATACATGTGCAAGAACGCGCCGGCCGCGGTGATCGAACTCGAGCACTACGGCGTTCCGTTCAGCCGCACCGAGGAAGGCAAGATTTACCAGCGCCCGTTCGGCGGCATGACCACGCACTTCGGCAAAGGCACGGCGCAACGCACCTGCGCAGCCGCCGATCGCACCGGGCATGCGATGCTGCACACGCTCTATCAGCAATCGCTGAAGCATGACGCGCGCTTCTTCATCGAGTACTTCGCACTCGACCTGGTTTTCGACAGCGACGGCGCCTGCCGCGGCGTGCTCGCGCTCGACATGTCCGAAGGCACGCTGCACCTGTTCCGCGCGCACGGCGTCGTGCTCGCTACCGGCGGCTACGGCCGCGCCTATTTCTCCTGCACCTCGGCGCACACCTGCACGGGTGACGGTGGCGGCATGGTGCTGCGCGCCGGCCTGCCGCTGCAGGACATGGAGTTCGTGCAGTTCCATCCAACCGGCATCTACGGCGCGGGCTGCCTGATCACCGAGGGCGTGCGTGGCGAAGGCGGCTATCTGACGAATTCGAAGGGCGAGCGCTTCATGGAGCGCTATGCGCCGAACGCGAAGGATCTGGCTTCCCGTGACGTTGTCAGCCGGGCGATGACGATCGAGATCCGGGAAGGCCGCGGCGTCGGCGAGCACAACGATCATATTCACCTCAACCTGATGCACCTCGGCCCCGAAGTGATCCACGAGCGCTTGCCGGGCATCGCCGAGAGCGCGCGCATTTTCGCCGGCGTCGACGTGACCAAGCAGCCGATCCCGGTGCTGCCGACGGTGCACTACAACATGGGCGGCATTCCGACGAACTATCACGGCGAAGTCGTGCGCCGCGTCGGCGACAATCCCGATGCCGTCGTGCCCGGGTTGTACGCGATCGGCGAGGCTGCCTGTGTTTCCGTGCACGGCGCGAATCGACTCGGCTCGAATTCGCTGCTCGACCTCGTCATCTTCGGCCGCTCGGTTTCCGAACGCGCCAGCGAGACGATCAAGCCGAATTCGCCACACAAGGACCTGCCGGCGTCGGCCTGCGATGCGGCGCTGTCGAATTTCGACCGCGTGCGCAACGCCAAGGGCGATACGTCGACGGCCGACCTGCGCCTGAACATGCAGCGCGTGATGCAGAAGGATGCTGCGGTGTTCCGCACCGGCGAGACATTGAAGGAAGGCTGCACGAAGATTTCTTCGGCCTTCGATGCCTTCGCGAACGTCAGCGTCAGCGACCGATCGCTGGTGTGGAATTCGGATCTCATCGAAACACTCGAGCTGCAGAACCTGCTCGGCCAGGCTGTCGCGACGATGCACTCGGCCGAGCAACGCCACGAAAGCCGCGGTGCGCATGCTCGCGAGGATTTCAAGGACCGCGACGACGTGAACTGGATGAAGCACACGCTAGTCAGCGTCGATGCCGGAGGCAAGACGAGTTTCGAGTTCCGCCCCGTGCATCTGCAGACGATGACGAAAGACGTCGAAGCGGTGCCGCCGAAAGCGCGGACGTATTGAGATGGCAAGCGGCGGACGCGACGGCGGTTTGCTCGACTGGCAGTGGCGCGGCTATTCGCGCAATCACCGCGATCGCGCGAACCTGCTGATTCACATGATCGCCGTGCCGGTGTTCATCGCCGGCGTCCTGGCGTTCATCACGCAGGCAACACATGCGCTATGGTTCGGCGCCGCGGTCTCCGCCGTGGTTGCCGTCGCGGCGTTCGCCGTCCAGGGCGTCGGCCACAAGCGCGAGCGCATCGCGCCGGAGCCGTTCGCCGGCCCGGGCGATTTCGTCGCGCGCGTCTTCGCCGAGCAATTCATTACCTTTCCGCGTTTCGTATTGATGGGGCAGTGGGCGAGAAACCTCGCCGAGCCGGACAATCAGAAATAGAGCGAGGATCGAAAATCATGGCTGAGTTCACATTGCCGAAGAATTCCAAAGTAGGCAAAGGCAAGAAATATCCGGCCAAGTCGGGCGCGAAGAACGTGCGCACGTTCCGCGTCTACCGGTGGAATCCGGACGACCAGGACAATCCGCACATCGACGAATACGAAGTCGACCTGGCCAGCTGCGGGCCGATGGTTCTCGACGCGCTGATCAAGATCAAGAACGAGATCGATGCGACCCTGACGTTCCGCCGCTCGTGCCGCGAGGGCATCTGCGGCTCGTGCGCGATGAACATCGACGGCACGAACACGCTGGCCTGCAC
>DASSGP010000344.1:0-6049 GCA_035693405.1 Rudaea sp.
CAGCGCGGTCGTGTAGATGTGCGGGCGCGCGAACTGCACGAGTCCGTCGATCAGGGCGGCGCTGCCGGCGACGAATGCGCCGGCGACGCCGAGCGCCTTGCCGAGCGTGCCCATGAGCACCGGAACCTCGCTGCTGGCCAGGTTCGCCGCGTTCACGCTGCCGCCGCCTTCGGCGCCGAGGACGCCGAAGCCGTGCGCATCGTCGACCATCAGCGTGGCTTGCTGCGTTTTACACAATGCCGCAAGCTCGGCCAGCGGCGCGACGTCGCCGTCCATGCTGAACACGCCGTCGGTCGCGACCAGCGCTGGTGCACCGGCCCGCGTGGCGAGCTGGCGCTTCGCGCTGGCGACGTCGGCGTGCACATAGCGGACGAGATCGGCATCGGCCAGGCGCGCGGCATCGAGCAGGCTGGCGTGGTTGAGCTTGTCCTGCACGCAAACAGCCGGCCCCGGGCCAGATCCGGGGTCGCCGGCGCCGAGCAGCGCCTGCATCGCACCGAGGTTCGCCATATAGCCGGTCGAAAACAGCACGGCGCTCTCACGCCCGGTCCAGCGCGCGAGTTTTCCCTCGAGTTCGGCGTGCTCGTCGCGGTGGCCGCCGAGCAGGTGCGCGGCGCTGGCGCCGACGCCCCATTGCGCCGCGGCGCGGACCAGGTTTTCGCTCAGTGCCGGATGCTGGGCGAGCCCGAGATAGTCATTGCTGGCGAAATTCAGCAATCGCTTGCCGTCGATGACGATATGCGCGCCGTCGACTTGTCCGACCGTGCGCAGCGTGCGCAGCAGCGAATGGCGCGCGCGCTCGGCCTGCGCGCGGGCAAGGCGTTCGATGAGGTCGGGGCGCGACATCGGGGAGCGTCGCAGCGGCAGGCAGTGGCAGTGCGGTCAGGGCCGAGGGCTGAGGGCTGAGGGCGGCCGAGCCGCGTCTGCCTCCACGATGTCCGCATGCACGGTGCCCGGCTCGATCTCGACAGGCATCGGCACGATGCCGAGGCGCGCGAACAGTGCCTGATCGTGTTCGACATCGGGGTTGCCGGTCGTCAGCAGCTTCTCGCCGTAGAAGATCGAATTCGCGCCGGCGAGAAAGCACAGCGCCTGCAGCTCGTCGCTCATCTCGGCGCGCCCGGCCGACAGCCGGACCATCGATTGCGGCATCAGGATGCGCGCGGCAGCGATCGTGCGCACGAACTCGAATGGATCGAGCAGGGCCGTGCCGTTGAGCGGCGTCCCCTCGACCTGGACCAGGCGATTGATCGGGACCGACTGCGGATGCTCGGGCAGGTTCGCCAGCGTCTGCAGCAGACCGGCGCGCTGCTCGCGCGTTTCGCCCATGCCGACGATGCCGCCGCAGCAGGTCTTCATGCCGGCCGCGCGCACGTGTTCGAGCGTGTCGAGCCGATCGGCGAATTCACGCGTGTGGATGATCTCGTTGTAGAACTCCGGCGCGCTGTCGATATTGTGGTTGTAGTAGTCCAACCCAGCTGACTTGAGCTTGTGCGCCTGCGGGGCGCTGAGCATGCCGAGCGTCGCGCAGGTTTCCATGCCGAGCGCGCGCACCGCGCCGACCATCGCGGCGACCTTGTCGATGTCTCGGTCCTTCGGCGAGCGCCAGGCCGCGCCCATGCAGAAGCGCGTTGCGCCGGCCGCCTTCGCCGCGCGCGCCTTGTCGAGCACGGCGTCGAGCGACATCAGTTTTTCGGCCTTGAGGCCGGTCGCGTAGCGCGCGGCCTGGGGGCAGTAGGCGCAATCTTCGGGGCAGCCGCCGGTCTTGATCGACAACAATGTGGAAACCTGTACCGCGTTCGCGTCGTGATGCCGGCGATGCACCGCCTGGGCGCGCGCGATCAGGTCGCTGAACGGTGCGGACAGCACAGCCAGCACCTCGACGCGTGACCAGTCATGGCGCCGGCTGCTGCGCTGCTGATGGTCCGGATTCGAGGCAATTGGAACCAGATCGACCCGGTCCGGATCAACGCGATCCGCATCGACGCGATCCAGATCAAACCGGTCCGGGTCGTTTCGATCCTTTTCGGCTGCGTGCTCGTGACTATCGTACGGTCGGATCGCGGACATGGCGGTACACACATGGCGTAAAGTGGCCGCCAGTTTGGGCGGCGTATCAGGGGCCTGTCAACCCGATGACGGTCAAATCAGTTGACGGTATCTGGCCGCGATTGCAGCGCGTGGTCCTGCCACCGCATTGCCTGCTCTGCGGCGATGACGGCGACGCCGGGCGTGATCTTTGCGCGGCTTGCGCGGCCAGCCTCGTCCGCAACGGGATTTGTTGTCCGCGCTGCGCCTTGCCGCTGCAAGTCGCGGCGCCGGCGTGCGGAGAATGCCTGCAGCGGCAGCCGCCATTCGAGGCCGCGTTTGTCCCATTCCTGTACGCCCATCCGCTCGATCTGCTGATGACGCGGCTGAAATTCGGCTGCAGCCTCGCGGCGGGCCGCGTGTTGTCCGAACTGTGGGACGAAGCGATCACGCAGCTGTCGCCGGCGCTGCCGACGTTGTTCGTGCCGGTGCCGTTGCATCCATCGCGCCTGCGCGAGCGCGGCTACAACCAGGCCTTCGAGTTGCTCAGGCCACTGGTTCGCTCGTTGCGCATCCCGCTGGCCGAATCGCTGCTGGCGCGAACACGCGCCACGCCGGCGCAGGCCAACCTCGATGCGACTGCCCGCCGGCAGAATCTGCGCGGCGCTTTCGAGTTTCATGCGCCGGCACTGCATGGAATCGCGCCGGCCGCGGCGCACGTCGTGTTGGTCGACGACGTCATGACGACCGGAGCGACGCTGCGCGAGTGCGCACGCGTGCTGCGCCGTGCCGGCATCGGCCGCGTCGACGTCTGGGCAGTCGCACGGGCGCCGCGGCAACGCTGAATTGCGCCGGCGCATTGCGCTTCCTTGATCGGAACAATTGCTCGCCGGCTTCGCTCTGGCGCCGCGCCGCCCGCCGCGCGCCTTGGCTGCGTCTTCCGTTCGTTCGGTGCCATGGTAGTCTAGGCGGGATGACAGCGCCGAAGGGCGCGGTCCACCGGCATCGCGCGCCGGGTTGAGTCAGGTCGAATCAGGAGAAGGGTCGTGAACATTCTCATCGTCGACGATCAGCAGTCCGCGCGCACGATGCTGCGCGAGGTCGTCGAGAGTATTGCTCCCGACATGCGCGTGCGCGATTTCGAAAATCCGATCGAAGCGCTGCGCTGGTCGGAAAAAAACCCGATCGACCTGTTGCTGCTCGACTACCGCATGCCCGGCATGGACGGGCTCGAGTTCGCGCGCCAGTTCCGTCAGCCGCCGCAGAAACGCGACGTGCCGATCGTGCTGATCAGCGTCGTCGGCGACGAACCGGTCCGCCATGCGGCGCTCGATGCTGGTGTCATCGATTTCCTGGTCAAGCCAGTGCGCCCGCGCGAGCTGCGCCTGCGCTGCCGCAACCTGCTGACGTTGCGACAACAGGGCGAATCGGTGAAGGAGCACGCGCGCGCTCTCGAATATCGTGTGATCGAAGGGTTGCGCGAAATCGAGGAGCGCGAGCGCGAGACCCTTTACCGCCTCGCGCGCGCGATCGAATTTCGCGACTACGGCACCGGTCTGCACCTGATTCGCATGGCGCGCTTCGCCGGCCTGATCGCCGATGGCCTGAACCTGCCGGACGATGAAGTACGCATGATCGAAGTCGCCGCGCCGCTGCACGACCTCGGCAAGATCGGCATTCCTGACGCGATCCTGCTCAAGCGCGGGCGCCTGACCGAGGAAGAATTCGCGATCATGCGGACGCACCCGCAGATCGGTTACGAAATCCTGCGCGACAGCCCGAGCCGCTTCATCCAGCTCGGCGCGTCGATCGCGCTGCATCATCACGAGCGCTGGGACGGCGGCGGCTATCCCCACGGATTGAGCGGAGAGCATATTCCGCGCGCAGCGCGCATCGTCGCGCTGGCCGATGTGTTCGACGCGCTGCTCTCCGAACGGCCGTACAAATCCGCCTGGTCGCATGACGAAGCGGTCGCCTACGTGCGCGCGCACAGCGGTTCGTTGTTCGATCCGGCCTGCGTGTCGGCGTTGTTGCGGGACATGTCGGCGGTCATCGAGATCGAGCAGACGCGCATGACCGAACCGGTCAGCGACGTCGTCTGACGCGCGCCATGGCCTGAGGTTGCAAACGCGGGCCCGCGGCTCGATGTAGTAACTGGTTAGGGTCTCGCGATCCTGCACTACCGTGCGCAAATGCCAATCGTCGTGATTGACGGCGCTGGCGAAGCCAAGCAACATCGTGCGCGCCAGTCGGAACGGCCGGCGCGTCGCCCGTACCGCACAGCACGAGTCAGCCGACGAGGGCAGCACGAAGCCGATGGAATCCCTGCGCATCGAGTCCGCGGTCAAGCAATTCCTGGCGGAACGTTTCGACATCCCGCCGGAGCGGCTGATCGAGCACGCGTCGCTGCGCGATCTCGGACTGGACTCGATGATGATGCTGGAGGTCATGCTCGAAGTGGAAGACCGGTTCGGCATCAAGCTGAAGGATCTGTCGATGCCGGCCAACCCGACCTTGCGCGACGTCGTGGACCTGGCCGAGCGAAACCTGAAGACCCCATAGCCATGACCGGCCGGCTCGACGTCGTCATCACCGGCATGGGTATCGTCACGCCGATCGGACTGTCCGTCGGCGAACTGCTTGCCAGCCTGCGCAGCAATCGCCCGGGGATCGCCTTGTGGCAATCGCCGCTGCTCGGCAGGGACCTGCCGGCAGGATTGATCGCGCGCGATTTTGCCGGCGAATTCACCAAGCTCGAGCTGCCTTACCTGGACCGCTGCACGCAGATCGCGCTGCTCGCCGCCCGCCAGGCCACCGCCGATGCCGGACTCGAGCACTTTGGCGAGTATGGCGCGCGCGCCGGTTTGTTCTATGGCTCGGTTTGCGGCGGCGTCGCCACTGAGCACGAGTGGGTCCGGCAATTCTTCACCGAGGGAAAACAGCTCGCCAAGCCCTACGCCATCATGGCCAGCATGCTGAACGCCGCGCCGGCGCAGATCTCGATTCGCCATCAGATCCTGGGCCCGGTCATGACCCACAGCAGCGCGTGCACGTCGTCGGGCGCGGCGATCGGCGACGCCGCCCGGGCGATCCGCCACGGCTATCTCGATGTCGCTCTGGCCGGGGGCGCGGAAGCGTCGCTGACGCCGACTTTCATGGCGCTGTGGGGCGGGCTGCGCGCGCTGGCCGAGCCCGATGCCGAAGACGTCGGGACCAGTTGCCGGCCATTCTCGAGCAAGCGCAGCGGGCTGGTGCTCGGCGAAGGGGCGGTCTTCCTCCTGCTCGAGTCACGCCTGCATGCCGAGCGCCGCGGCGCGAGCTGTTACGCCGAACTGTCCGGATACGGGGTCGCCTCGGATGGCTACCACATCGGCTCGCCCAAGCTGGAAGGGCAGGTGGCGGCGCTGCGCGAGGCGCTCGCCGATGCCGCGTTGCACCCGGAGCAGATCGGCTACGTGAACGCGCACGCGACCGGCACGGCGGGCGGGGATCCGATCGAGGCCAACGCGATCCGCCAGGTCCTCGGCGACGCCCCGGTCAGCTCGACCAAGGCCATCCACGGCCATCTGCTCGGCGCGGCGAGCGCGCTCGAGCTGGCAATCTCGATTCTGGCGATCGACCA
Source organism: Rudaea sp. (assembly GCA_035693405.1). Classification (GTDB taxonomy): domain Bacteria; phylum Pseudomonadota; class Gammaproteobacteria; order Xanthomonadales; family Rhodanobacteraceae; genus Rudaea. The sequence goes on from DASSGP010000344.1 coordinate 5,651, forward strand.
GTCCTTTCTCCCGGCGACGGCCAACCTGGCTGAAATCGATCCGGCCTGCGCCCTGAACCATGTCGCCAACACGCCGGTTTTCGACCACCCGGTCGACCATGCCCTGTCCTTCTCCGCCGGCTTTGGCGGGACCAATGTGGCCCTGATCGTTTCCCGCGAACAAAAGCTGCCCCAGAAGAAAAAAGTGTGCCTACAATAAGGGTTGCCACATCATCGTGGCAGCTTTTCGAGGAAGCGTGCTATGGGCGTATTCGAGACAGTTTCCCCGCTGCAGCTATCCCACGTCGCAGCGAACTTCAGGGCCAGCGAGCACAATGCACTGTGGCTCACGATGGCCGAATCGGCGGTCGGCAGAAGCCAGAACTTTTCACCGGAGCTGCTGCACGACGTCTTCGCGCT
>DASSGP010000345.1:0-2312 GCA_035693405.1 Rudaea sp.
CCTGATCCGGCGCCGGCAGATCGCGACCCTCTTTCAGCAATTGGCTCAACTGGTGAATCTCATGCTTTCGCCCCAGCTCCTGCTCATTTCGCAATCGACCGTATCCTCCGCGCATGACGACGCGTTTGCCCGCTGGATCGAGACACATCCCGATCGCGGCTCGGCCGAAGCAAGTGGCGGCGTGCGCTGGCTGTTGCGCCTCGAAGGCCTCGCGGTCGCAGCTGCCGCGGCGATCATGTACGAGAAGTCCGGGTTCGGCTGGGGCGTGTTTGCGCTGTTCTTCCTCGCGCCCGACATCTCGTTTCTGGGCTATCTGGCCGGAAACCGCTTCGGCGCCATCGCCTACAACGCGGCTCACTCGTACCTCGGCGCCCTCGCCTGCTTTTCTACCGGCCTGGCGCTCGCCTCCCCGGAGCTCGAAGTCGCCGGGCTGATCTGGTGCGCGCATATCGGTTTTGACCGCGCCATGGGTTACGGACTGAAGTACGCTGCCGGATTCAGCTTCACGCACCTCGGACGGATCGGGCGCAACGAACGCGCCGATGTCACTACTGCCTCGGGTAAACCCGCATGAGCCGTTTCAACCTTTCCGAATGGGCACTGCGCAACCAGGCCCTGCTGCGCTACTTCATCGTCGTGCTCGGCGTGCTCGGCGTGTGGTCGTACCTCGGCCTTGGCCAGTCCGAGGATCCGCCATTCACGTTCAAGGTCATGGTCGTTCAGACGCAGTGGCCGGGCGCGACCGCGGCCGAGATCACCGAACAGGTCACCGAGAGGGTCGAAAAGAAGCTGCAGGAAATTCCCGAGCTCGACTTCCTGCGCAGCTATTCCAAGCCCGGCGAGTCGCAGGTGTTTGTCGTCGTCAAGGATTCGATTCCCGCAACCAGCGTTCCCGATGTCTTCTACCAAGTGCGCAAGAAGATCGGGGACATCCGCTACACCCTGCCGGCCGGTGTGCTCGGCCCGTTCTTCAACGACGAGTTCGGCGACACGTTCGGCAACATCTACGCGCTGACCGGCGACGGCTACAGCGACGCGCAGCTGCGCGACTACGCCGAGCGGCTCAAGCTCGAACTGCTGCGCGTGCCGAACGTTGCCAAGGTCAGCCTGATCGGGTTGCAGGACGAAAAAATATACATCGAACTGTCGAACGCCAAGCTGGCCACGCTCGGCGTGAGCTTCGACCAGGTGCAGCAGACGCTGCAGGCGCAGAACGCGATCACACCGGCCGGCAGCTTCGAAACCGACACCGACCGCATCTACCTGCGCCCGAGCGGCGCGTTCGACTCGGTCGACGCGATCCGCAACATTTCGATCCGCGCGAACGGCCACCTGTTCCGACTCGGCGACGTCGCCGAGATCCGCCGCGGCTTCACCGACCCGCCGCAGCCGCGCATGCGCTACGACGGCAAGAACGCGCTCGGCCTGGCCGTCTCGATGCGCGCCGGCGGCGACATCCTGCAGCTCGGCAAGGATCTGGATGCGGCCTCGGCGCGCCTGCAGAAGACGCTGCCAGTCGGCCTGGAACTCGACCGCGTCGCCGACCAGCCGCGCGCGGTGGAGCGCTCCGTCGGCGAGTTCGTCGATACGCTGGCGATCGCCGTGGCAATCGTGCTGCTGGTCAGTTTCTTCTCGCTTGGCCTGCGCACCGGCCTGGTCGTCGCGCTGTCGATTCCGCTCGTTCTGGCGATGACGTTCGCAGCGATGAAGTACTTCGGCATCGATCTGCACAAGATCTCGCTCGGCGCGCTGGTGCTCGCGCTCGGGCTGCTCGTCGACGACGCGATCATCGCGGTCGAGATGATGGCGATCAAGATGGAACAGGGCATGGACCGCATGCAGGCGGCCGCGTTCGCCTATTCGTCGACGGCGTTCCCGATGCTGACCGGCACGCTGGTGACTGCGGCCGGCTTCCTGCCGATCGCGACAGCGAAATCGGGCACCGGCGAGTACACGCGCTCGATCTTCGAGGTCGTCGCACTCGCGCTGCTGATCTCCTGGCTCGCTGCCGTGGTCCTGATTCCGTACCTGGGCTACAAGCTGCTGCCGGAACGCGGCACGGCGCCGAGCCGCTTCGAAAGCTGGCTGCGCGTCGCGCGCAAGCGGCTGGTTGCGCGCCTGCCGGCATCGCTGCGCGGCGAGAACCGGCGCAGCGATAAGGGTGCCGATCACGATCCCTATGCAACGCCGTTCTATCGCCGCTTCCGCGCGCTGGTCGACTGGTGCGTCGGTCATCGCCGCAGTGTCATCGCGGCGACCGTTCTGCTGTTCGTGCTGTCGATCGCCGGCTTCGGCTTCGTCCAGCAGCAGTT
>DASSGP010000346.1:0-2969 GCA_035693405.1 Rudaea sp.
CTGACGGTCAAGGGCGCCGGTCACTACGGCATCTTCAGCGGTCGTCGCTGGCGCGAAGTCGTCTATCCGGACGTGCGCGAGTTCATTCGCCAGCACGCCAAAACCAAGCTGGCGCCATTGCGCAAGACATCCGCCTGAGCATCAGGGTAGCTGCCTTGTCCTTTGCGGTCAGATTGGGCTGGCACAAGCGAAGGCGGTCTTGCTTGGCCCGTCGCCACCCCCACCCGGCGCGCTGTGCGCGCCGACCTCTCCCGCCAGCAGGGAGAGGCGACGATTGTCAGTACTGCGCCGTCTTGACCAGGAAGTGCTTGGCGAGCTGGCCCTGCATCTGCCCGATTCCGCGGGCGACGTGCAGCGTCAGGCACAGCAGCACAGCACCGGCCGCCAGGGTCAGCGGCAGAGCCCATAGGGGTGGAGCAAGCACGTAGTCATCCGTGTTGACAATGCCGATGCCGAACGTCGCATTGGTGATCGGACTTACGGCAAGCGCCAGCGGGATGGTCAGGCCGATCACCGCGAACACGAAATAGATGATGCCGAGCGGCAGCTTCAACATCATGTAGAGCAGCGTCGACCAGGTGCGCGGATCGACGAACATCGCCTTGATGCGCGCACCGAACGGCTTGCCCCGATCGGCATACAGCGGCCGGCGCGGCATGCGCACGCCGAGCATCGACTCGATCAGGCGGCCCTCGACCAGCGACAGCGCCCGCACCGTAGAAATGAACAGCACGGCGAATGGCAGGCCGAAGATCAGGATCGAAAGCCCGAGCGACAGGCTCAGCCCCGTCACCACCCATGTGAAGTAGAAGATCCCCGTCGCGAGCGACAGCAGCATGTAGAACAGCGACGAATACGCGAGCGGATCGGCAAATATTGCGAAAAACTTTCCGATCGGTGAGCGACGTGGTTTTGCAGCCGGGGCCCGCAGCGCGGTTTCGACCTGGGTTTCCTTGTCGCGATAGATCTCGGCGACTTCCTCGGGCGCGCCATAGCTCGTCGCGACGTTCGCCAGCATTGTCGCTTCGTCCCACTCCGGATGTTCGGCGAGTTCCGAGCGCAGGTACTCTTCCGCATCGTACAGAGCGTCCTGGGCCATGGCGCGGTCCGCGTCTTTCAACGCGGCTTGCAGTTGCTCCAGGTACTCGTCGATGGTCTTCGGAGGGATGGTCATGATATGGCTCCTTTCAATACGGAATCGACGAAACGGCGCGTCGCGGTCCAGTTCGACGACCATTCGCCGAACACCGCGCGACCGAGCGGCGTGATGCGGTAGTAGCGCCGCGGCGGCCCGCTGATCGACGGCTCGACCTGGCTCTTGAGCAAGCCGGCCGCGCTGAGATTGCGCAGCACCGGATACAACGCGCTCTGTTTGCCGCTAAGCGCGCCATCGGCACTGTGTTCCAGCTTTTTCGCGATCTGGTATCCGTACAGCGGCTGATCGGTCTGCGCGAGCACGGCCAGCAGCACCAGCGCTACCGTGCCGGAGCTGAGCTCCTTCTGGAATTTCTTCAGATGCGTTTCGGTATCCACTCGACAAGTCGCAGCTTCGCTATAGTCACGAGTCGACTATAGTGTTTAGTTCGCACTAGTGGAATGGGCCGGAAGTCACCCTCGCCCGCTGACGCTTGTTATCCGGCTTGCGCCGGATCAGTACCCATTTGCTCGTCATTCCGGCGAACGCCGGAATCCAGCTCCGTTGCTCCTGTTATGAACTGCAGAGCTTCGTCTCGCCTTCGGCGAGCCGGTTACTTTTTGGCATTGCCCAAAAAGTAACCAAAAAGGCTAGGCACCGGACGCGGTGGTCCGATTCGCTTCCTGCGAATCGGACTGCCCTGCGCTTCTCGGCTTCGCGGGGTCGCTCAGACAGCACAGTCCCTGTGCTGCTTCGCGATCGCGGCGATCCTTCGCCGCGCCCCTTCGGGCTGATCCCGCGAAGCCTGCGATGCTCGGCACCGCGAACGGCGCCGGCTTATCCACGAATCCGTGCATCCCTGCACTGCGTCGTTCAAATCGTCTGCTTGGATACAAACCTGGCGCAACAGCGAAAAGTGCGAGCGGTTGCTTCTGCGGCAGGATGCCGCCCGAACGGGACCCCCTGTGGCGCGGCGAGTGAGCGAAGGAAAAGCCCGAAGGGTGGCGCGCAGGATGCGCGCCAGTTCGCTGCGCGCACATGGATGTGCGCTCAGCGAACCCCGTAGCACACTCGCGCACTCGGAGGGCAGGATGCCCGAAGAGCGCGTCACCGGGGGTGTGTTTCTTTGGTTACTTTCTTTGCACAAGCAAAGAAAGTGACCCGCTCGCCCGCAGGGCGAGTGGAAGCTTTGCACTTTGAGAAACAAGAACGGAGCTGGATTACACGCGACTCCTCTCGCGTGGAGAAACACCATCCCCACCCAACCCTCCCCTTGAAGGGGAGGGCTAACAGCGGCTTCGTCTGGTGCGGCAACGAGAAACTGCCAGCTACTTGCCGCCAGCCGGCGCAGCAACGGCGCGCACCGGAATCGGAACATTGCACAATTCGACGTATCCCGACGGCACCTTGAACCAGTCATCGCGACGATTGCGCCGGGATTCGACTAGAGCGGTGAATGTCGGCGTATCGGTGCGCAAGACTTCGAGGTTCGTGCGCTCGGCCGGAGGAAGGTCGGCGGCGACGCGGATCGACTTGATCGGGACGCGCTGCTCGGCCTTCTCGTAGAAGCCGAGCGGGCCGGTGCCGCGCGGCAAAATCGACAGCAGTTCCATGCCCTGAACGACGCGGCCGGCAAGCGTGATGTTGCGGTCGAGGTGGCGCGGTGCGTTGCCGATCACTACGTACAGCTCGGTGCCGCCGCCGGAATCGGCATCGAGATCACGCCCGACGCCGAGCGCGCTGTAGCAGTGCGCCAGCCACGCCTCATTCTTCTTTGAATCGCGCGCGGACCAGAAGTCCCCGGAAAATCCAGCCTCGGGCGCGTAGCCGTCGA
>DASSGP010000347.1:0-4598 GCA_035693405.1 Rudaea sp.
TCGACTTTGCCGTTGCGCACGCCGACGTACCAGTCATGCAAGTTGCACGTCGGGTCGCAATGCCCGGGGACAAGTTTCAGTTTTTCGTTGATGCGCAGAACGTGGTGCGGATCTTCGATCACGCCGTGTTCGTCCGATGCATTGATGTACTTGACGTCGTTGCGGCCGTGAACGACGGGAAGTCCGCTGTCGAGCGACAGCACCTTGAGTCCTGCATCGCAGACTGCCTGGCCGGGTTTTGCGTGGCTCATCACGGAAGTGAGGATGAAGAGTGCGTTTTCCCATTCGTCCTGGTCTATGCGGTTTCCATGCGTGTCCCTGATGCGCCCGTAATCGGCATCCATGAACGCGTAGCTGCCGCATTGCAACTCGTTGTAGACACCCGAGTTCGACTCGAAGCGATAGGACCCCGTGCCGCCGCCGGAGACGATCTCAGGCTTCAGGTCGGCGGCGTGCAACGCTGCGACGACGTCCTTCACCAGGAAGATCGCGTCGTCGAGCTTGGCCTTCCGGTCCAAATAACTCTCCAGGTGCTGCATCGCGCCTTGGTAGGCTTGGATGCCGCTGAATTTCAACGCCGGCGCCGCGTCGATGGCTTTGGCGATTTCGGTCGCGGCCACGGTCGTGCTGACACCGCAGCGGCGCGCGCCGCAGTCGATTTCGACGAGGCATTCCAGCGTAGTGCCGTGCCTTTGCGCCGCGGCCGAAAGTTCCGCGACGTTCGCCACGTCGTCGACGCACACTGTAACCCGTGAGCCCAGTTTCGGCAGTCGGGCGAGCCGGTCGATCTTGGCCGGGTCGCGCACTTCGTTCGAGACTAGAATGTTGTTGATGCCGCCGCGCGCAAACACCTCGGCCTCAGAAACTTTCTGGCAGCAGACTCCGACCGCACCGCCCAGGCGCTCCTGCAACTTTTGCACATCGACCGACTTGTGCATCTTGCCGTGGCTACGGTGGCGCATGCCATGCGCTTTCGCGTACTCGCCCATCTTCCTGATGTTGCGCTCGAGCGCGTCGAGATCCAGGACCAGGCACGGCGTCTGGATGTCAGCCTCGTCCATGCCCGGCAGCGCGGGAATGTCATAACCGACTTCGACGTCGGCAAAATGCGAATTCGCGTTCATGGAATTTCCGCCGGTCGCCTCCAACCCAAAACAGACGTCAGAGTACATCAGAGGCAACCGATCCCGGATTCCACTGCGCTCCATCCGGGCTACCGTGCTGCCGGTAGACGATCCGTTTGCTGGATCAGAATCCGTAGATCGTGCCGCCGGATGTGTCGCTGGCGGATGCGGTGGCGGATATCACCGTGCTCGATGCGCTGGATCCGATGATGGTTCGGCTGTCGCGACCAAGGTGGTTGATCGAATTCACGCCGTTCCGGATGCGCGCCGGATTCAGGCCGTTTACGTAGCCGCGGCGTAGCCCTGATGGAGCCGCGTCGACGGCGAAATCCGGGGACCATCGAAACGGCCCCGGATTCCGCTTCGCTGCATCCGGCTAGATCGCCAAAAGAGGCAAAACGGTCAAGCACAAGGTCCAGATTGTTATCATCGGCGCATGAGCGGAAGAAGACTCTCGGCCGGCACCCTGCATCCGATTCCGGCAGACCTGCGAAAGGCGCTTCTCGCGTCGCCACAAGCGCGCGCGGCCTGGGAGGATATTACCCCGCTTGCGCGCAATGAATGGATTTGCTGGGTAATCTCCGTGAAGAAGCTCGAAACACGCAAGGCGCATGTCGAACGGGTGCGCGCGCAACTCATCGACGGCATGCGTCGACCTTGCTGCTGGCCGGGTTGTCCGCATCGATAAGAACCGATCTGTGCGTGGGTTCGTTCGTCCCTCAGCTTCGCGGCGCCGGGATGACACGCAGCGTGGCATCGAGGATCTCGCGTTCCTTTGGTTCGGGTATTTGTGCTCTGGCTGCGAGCGCTTGCGAGTAGTGCCTCGTGTGCGCTTCTTCGCTGCCCTCGGCTGATGCGACATGTGCAGCGACGGCATGCGCAAACGCCAGTTCCGATGGCGCGCAATCGTTTTGCAGGAAGTAGGGCAGCGATTTGCTGAGGTAGTGCGCGGCGGGGCGGGGAAGGTTGAGCAAGGCGTAAACGTGGGCAAGCAACTGCGCGGCACGCGCATTGTTGCCAGCGTTACCGACGATTTTCCAGAAATACATGGCTGCATGTGCGGCGTGCAGCATCTCTTCGTCTTGCTCTGGCGTGCGACGCAGTGCCTCGGCAAGGGCCCATGCCTGGTTATTGGCCAGCGAGGCCAGGCGCCTTTGCCACAGTGCGACATCCTCGGGCGTCGGTTTTTCAGCCATGCGGGAGCCTCGTACGATCGGGTGCGAAACAAGAGAGCATGCTGCGGGTCCGACGTCTTTGTGGAACTTTCATCATGACAATCGAGGGGCCAAACGCCGTGGCGCCAATCCGGAAGAACCGTAGCCTGGATACAGTAACAGCGTAGCCAGATGGTGGGCAGCGCTATCCGGGGCCTTGCTGCAGACTGGAGAGCGTGAAAGGGGGTAGCTTCATGTTCTCCCCCGAAAAATGAATCGGCGACGCATGATTGAGCCCGTATCGGGAACCGCCGGTCGGACGCATCACGGCGGCGAATGTTTTCGTCGGCGACGTGATGAACCTGCTCCACATGAAACGTTCATCATCGACTGGAAGGCGCGCGCGCGCCCGAACCCGGCGAAATAAACCGTGCTAGCCTGATCGCAGATCCTGCGGCCGGAGAACGACGATGGCGCTGTTCCAAAGCGTTTTGCTGTTGCTGCTGTTGGCGATCCTGTCGCTGCAGGTCTCGCGCCGCCTTCGGATTCCGTATCCGACCATGCTCGCGGTGGCCGGTCTTGGGGTGGCGATGCTGCCGTCCGCGCCGGAGATTGCGATCGAGCCGCATTTGGTCATGACGCTGTTCATCGCGCCGGCGATCCTCGATGCAGCCTACGATTTTCCGCTGCGCGCGATCCGCCGTTACTGGCTGCCCCTGTTCGCGCTCGCCGTGGTCGCCGTGTTGCTGACCACGGCGGCGGTCGCCTGGGTCGGCGTTACCTACGCCGGGCTGCCGCTGGCGGCGGCGGTCGCGCTCGGCGCCATCGTTGCCCCGCCCGACGCGGCCGCCGCAGCGGCGATGCTCGAGCGGCCCGACCTGCCGCGTTCGACGGCAACCGTGTTGAAGGGCGAGAGCCTGTTGAACGATGCTGTCGCGCTATTGGTTTTCAGCGTGGCGCTGCATGTCGGTTCGATGGACGGCGACACACAGCGTGCCGTGCCGCAGCTCGCGCTGGCGATTCCCGGCGGCTTGCTGCTCGGCATCGCGATGGGACGCCTCGCGGCGTTCGTGATGCCGTTTCTCGCTGGAACTTTGGGCGGAATCCTGTTTTCGTTTGTCTTCACGTTTGGCACGTGGATCATCGCCGACTGGCTCGGTCTCTCCGCAATCCTTGCGATGGTCGCCTCCGCGATGACCGTCGCGCGCCGCTACGACCAAGGCGCCGCACGTGATCGCATCCACGCCTATGCCGTGTGGGACCTCGTCGTCTTCTTGTTGAACGTGCTCGCTTTCCTGTTCGTCGGTCTGCAGGCGCGCGTGATCGTGCGCGGATTCGACGCCACGGAGCTGCGCCACGCGCTCGCCTTCGCGGCGCTGGTGTTCGCGACCGTCGTCGTCGTGCGCATCGTCTGGGTGGTGCTCTATAACCGCCTCGTGCAGCCGGTGTACCGCTGGCTCGGTTACGGCGCGAGTCCGACGTTGAAGCAGGGCATCGTCGCATCCTGGTGCGGCATGCGCGGCATGGTAACGCTCGCCGCGGCGCTGGCCCTGCCCGAGGCGTTTCCACAGCGCGGCCTGGTGGTTCTGAGTGCGCTGGCCGTCGTGCTCGGCACACTGATCGTTCAGGGCATCACGCTGGAGCCGCTGATTCGCCTGTTGCGCTTTCCGGTCGACACCACCCAACATGAGGACCTGGAACGCGCGCGCGGCGCGCTCGCCACCGTCGCGCAGACCGAACTCGAAAAACGCGACGACGCCGCGGCGAAACTGTTGCGCGAAGAATTGCGCCTGGAACGAATTTCCGACCAGCGTTCCGCGCAGGAATCGGACAGCGCCGTCGACGCGCTGCGCCTCGCCTCGATCAGCGCCCAGCGGGCCGCGCTGTGGCGCATGCTGCGCGACGGCGCTGTCCGCGTCGACACCTTCCGCGTACTCGAGCGCGAGCTGGACCTGAGCGAAGTCGCCGCGTCGCGCCGCGAGGTGTTCGATCTCGTCGACAGCTAGACAACTCCACGGAACTTCCTCGGCCAAGCGCTCGCACGCCTGAGCCTGACTACATTTTTCGCGAGCGGCTGAAAACAGCGCGAGCCTTGTGTTGGCAAGCATTGGGTTGGGCCGAGAGTTGACTCACGAAAAATTCGCGGCCATCGAGGCTACTGTTCTCTGATCAACTGGATCAGCGCGCGCAGTCCTGCGGGAATGTGTCGGCGGCCGGGATAGTAAAGACACAGGTCGCCGAACTGTGGTGTCCAATCGGCAAGGACTCTAGTCAGCGTCCCACCCTTCAAGTCGGCGGCTACATTCCATTCCGTCAGGTA
>DASSGP010000348.1:0-7828 GCA_035693405.1 Rudaea sp.
ATCGTCTTTTCCGCCTGTCCGATCGGTCCCTTCGGCGCCAGCACGCCTTCTTCGCACGAAGCGAGCATCGTGCAGGCCAGCACGACGATCGGTACGCGCCAGACGCGGATTCGTTCTGCAAGGGTTCGCAAAGGCCACCTCTTCGATGAACGGGCTCGTTCTCTCAGGCTGGTATCTTCGCGAGATGAAAAGGCTTGCCCAATCCCCCAAGTGAGGGAAATTGCGGCGTGCGCTTTTCATGGAGATCGGCAACACGTCGTCGTGGCGCGACGGTCACCGTCGGGATTTTTCAATGGTCCGCTCGAAGAGTGTGGCCGTTGATCACACGGCTCGTTCTGCGGCAAGTCGCTAGTAGTTTTGCGTTCCGCAAATAGCTTTTACACGCGCGCGAACCGCTCTTAAGCCCCTCCACCTTGATGGGGGAGTGGTTGGGGAGAGGGTGACGCCGGGGAGGAGCCCAAGTGCCTCGAAGGCCATGGATGGCCGAAAGAGGCCGCCTGCGCAGCAGGCGCCTGCGGCGCCTTCCCCTCTCCCGCCGCGCTGCGCGCATCGACCTCTCGCACAAGGGGAGAGGTGAAAACGTTGGAGCCCCTCTCCCCTTGTGGGCGAGGGGTTGGGGAGAGGGGTAGCGACTGCGAAGCAGGCGCCCGCAGCGCCTCCCCTAGGTCAGGGTCATCCGTTTCGGCGCGCGCCGAACTTCGGCACTCGTTTTCTGAAGAAAGGCCTGCGTGCCCTCTTGCTTGTCTGACGAAGCGGCGCACACTCCTTTGCCAAGCGAAAGCGCACGAGGTCCGCCACCGTGATCATGACGAGCCCGTGCCGTGCGCAGTATTCGGCCAGTTCGGGCGCGCGCGCCATCGTGCCGTCGTCGTTCAAGATCTCGCAGATCACGCCAGCGGGCGCGAGCCCGGCGAGGCGTGCCAGATCTACTGCCGCTTCGGTATGACCCCGGCGCTCGAGCACACCGCCTGCTCGCGCCCGCAACGGAAACATGTGACCAGGTCGTGCGAGATCGTCCGGCCGCGTCCGCGGATCGAGCATCGCCGCGATCGTGCGGGCACGATCGTGCGCCGAAATCCCCGTCGTGACTCCGTCTCCCTTCAGGTCCACCGATGTCGTGAAAGCCGTATCTTCCGTAGCGGTGTTCTCCGCCGTCATCGGACCGAGCGCAAGCTCGTCGAGGCGCTCGCCGGTCAGGGCCAGGCACACGAGGCCACGTGCATGCGTGAGCATGAAATTGATAGCAGCAGCATCGACCTTTTCAGCCGCCATGACGAGATCGCCTTCATTCTCACGATCATCGTCGTCCACGACGACAATCATGCGGCCTGCAGCCAACTGGCGAAGGGCTTCTTCCACCGTAGCCGTTGGTGGCGGTGCGTCGGGCCTTTGCCCCAACGCCTTTTCCGTAAGAAGGTGCCCCATGCGCTCTTTCTTCGTGCGCATGTAGGCCACCGAGTGTGTTGTGGGGCTCACCTCGCACGGAACCATCGCCGCTACGACGATTCCACCGTCGGCGAGCGCCTGCGCTTTTCGTGGATTGTTCGACAACAAGCGGACCCGCTCGATGCCGAGGCGATGCAGAATCGCGACAGGCAGCGCGAAGTCGCGGCAATCGTCTTCAAAGCCCAGCGCGCGATTCGCCTCGACCGTGTCCAGTCCTGCATCCTGCAGCGCATAGGCCTTGAGCTTCGCCATCAGGCCGATACCGCGCCCTTCCTGGTGCTCGTAGATCACGATGCCGTGCCCTTCCTGCGAAATCGCCTGCATGGCCGTTTGCAGTTGGTCATTGCAGTCACAGCGCAGCGATCCAAGCAATTCACCGGTCACGCACTGAGAGTGAATCCGCAGCAGCGGCGCGCTGCTGTCTTGAATGTTTCCGAGGACCAGCGCCAGCGCCGTCTCGGTGCCGCTGCGCGATCCCACTCTCTCGCGCTCGAAGCCAAATACGTCGAATGTTGCCCAACGCGTGGGAAGGCGGGTGGCGACGGTTTGTCGAAGGACTTCGGCGTGCTTCATGGCGCAGCGCTGGTTTGTAAATGGCGTCGCAGGGATAGGTACCGCGTTATAGCAACCGCATCGATGCCGGGATATTGGGGAAGTCCATAACGACTGTTGCGCGCGTGTACTGTCGTCATGGGGCCGTCACTTGCCCTGCCGTTCGCAGCGAGCTGCCCGACCATTGATGCATTCTCCGGCTGTTGCAACACATGAGTGGACTCCTGGCCACATCCCCCGCGTGGGGGAAGACTCGCCTCTTCGCCGACCTTGCGACACGCCGCGAATGACTGCCGCAGCCACGTCCTCCGGCGGCGAGGCAATCGCGCCGAACGCAATCGCGATAGCCAGTTGCACGCCCCGGATGCCTCGAGGGTGACCTCCGGCGCACATATGCGTCGTGCACGTCCCCCATTCGGAGTATCGCAGCGCTCTCTCAACTGGGAATGTTGATCACAGCGACGGCCCGCTAGTCTCGTTTCGCAGACACATCCAATCGAAACGCATTGCAGGACACCGACATGAGCCCAGGCGCAACCGAGTCACCGGCAATCATCGAGTCACGGGCAATCGGGGGCAGCGATTCCCCGGAATCAACAGCCACGATTACATGCGCATACCGATGGATGGCGCGAGAGTTTGCCCCTTGTAAATCCCCAATAGATGAATCCCCAATAGAAACCAGCGTTGCGTCATGGTTAGTCTGCGCTACGTTTTTTGGAGGCGCGCAATCATGACCGGAACCTGGCGCGAATTGGATGATTTGAGCCCTGCTTGGTGCGACAGCGAGGCAACGAAAGAATTCTATGGCCAGGGATTTCGTGAGAACGTCGGGCAACCACGATTCTCGGCGCGCCAATTGCGAGACCAATTGGTGCGCTCCTGGCGCTGCATGCTGGAAGCGCGACCGCGCGAATCCCTGGAACTCGCCGCCTCCGTCGCGTCCCAACTCCGCGAGCTCGAGCCTGCGGCGGCCGAGCGATATCGAACGCAGATTCACCTGATCCGAGCATTCGGCAAGGCGCTGTCGGACGATCCCGAAGGACTGTTGCTCGAACTCTCAGGCGCTGCTATCGACCCTGGCTACAGCCATTTGACTCGTGTGCTGCTTCGTTTCGCCTATTGGCGTCTGTCGCGTTGGTCCGAACTCTACGCCTTGCCGGTGGCGGGTCCGACGACTTCTCCGTGCGACGCGCTCGCGTGCATTTTCGACCTGGTTGTCCTCGCCGCCGCGGCACTCGAGCGGCTGCAGTTGATCACGGCATCGCGCTTCGCGGCCGACGCGATGAGCATGGCGGACGCCGCAGGGCTCGGTGACTCAATCGCCGCGGCGTCGGCGGCAACGGTATTGGCTAGCGTGCGATATGAGCTCGGCTGTCTGGACCATGCCGAGCAACTCGTCCTCAGTCGCCTGCCGATCATCCGCGCGCAGGGTATGCCCGACGTAATCATCCGAGCGTACTCGCTGTTGTCGCGCATCGCACAACGTCGCGGTCAGCGCGAGCACGCCGCCGTGGTGCTGAATGAAGGCCAGTCAATTGGCGAGCGCAATGCGTGCGCACGCGTTGTTCTAACGATGATGACCGAAAGGGTGCGGCTGCTGCTCGCGAGCGACGATATTCCGCGGGCCAGACAAGAAGTATCGGCCATGCGGCACTATGCGCAGACACTTCCTGCCGCGCCTTCCGTTCGGGACGAGATCGCGTCGCTCTGCACCCTGGCTCATCTGAATGTAATGATGGCCGAAGGACAGTTGCACGACGCGGTAGCAGCGCTTCGTGCAATGCTTGACGTCACGACTACTGCGCAACGCCGATACACGGCCTTTCGCCTCACGCTGGAACTTGCAGGAGCGCTGAGCGCGAGCGTCGAAGAGGACCTGGCCTCCGGCATGTTGGTGCGCGCACTGAAGACCGGTGAACGCGTAGGCTTGTTGCAGTGCTGGATCGACGCAGGCCGCGCCTGCCGCTCATTGCTGGAGCGCGTAGCGCAACAATTGCCGCACGCGGCATCTCCACAGTTGTCAGCGCTCGAAGGTTATCTTCGAACGATATTGGCGCACCAGCCGACGAGCAAAACAGCTCATCCACGAACAGGCCACAACAGCGTTCGTGCAAACGAGCGCCTCAGTGCGCGAGAACGCACGGTGCTGGTGTTGGTCGCGAAGGGCCAGTCGAACAAGCGCGCAGCGCAAACACTGAAGGTCACTCCGGAAACGATCAAATCTCACCTGAAGCGGGTGTTCGTGAAGCTTGGCGCGAGAACGCGTGCCGAAGCGGTGTCGCGTGCTGCGGACCTGGGGCAACTCGTAGGCGTCGTCATCCCCGTGACTGCAAAGCGGGAACACTTCTGGTCGTAAATAGATGAACGCGATAGCCATGCGAGCGACCGTCGACCGGACGGAACTCTCGAGCGACCTCATCGTCAGCACGTTGCTTGCGTTTGCCGCGGGCTTTGTCGATACCTGCGGATTCATCATGTTGTTCGGCCTGTTCACCGCACACGTTACGGGGAACTTCGTACTCATCGGCGCAACACTGGCTGCTCCCCACCCCGGGCTTCTCGCCAGGTTTCTTGCCTTTCCGACGTTCATCCTCGTTGTCGCTGCTACGCAATACTTCTTGCACCGCTGTAAACACAGCGGACGCGATCCTACACTGCCCGCGCTAGTCGCCGAAGCCACATCTCTCGCTCTATTTTTTGGAGTCGGAGTCTGGGGTTCGCCGGTCGAAGACGCGGATTCCGCCATCACCGTCGCCATCGGGATGCTCGGCGTCGCCGCGATCGCGGTGCAGAACGCCGTATCACACTCCGTTTTTACTGCCCATGCGCCGACGACGGCAATGACGGGGAACGTAACGCGCGCCGTCATGGATGCTGTCGAAGTCGTGCTCGGCCCCGATGCGGCTCCCGCGAAGGCTCGTCTGCGCAAGATACTACCGCCGGTATTCAGCTTTGCCTTGGGCGCGATAGTGGGCGGCGTCGGCTCGGTGCACGTTGGCTTCTGGTGCCTTATCGCACCACTGCTCGCGATTCTTTGTGTCGCCGGTTTTCATCGGTCGCAGCGATCCCGAAAGGATTGCGTGGTATCGAGCGTCCCTGCGCAATTCTAGCGTCTTTACGCACTTTTTACGCGGCGGGCCCGAATCACTATGCCCTCCATATTCGCGCGCGCTTAGAGTGGCGCCCGTCAACATCACCGGGTAATCACCATGGATTTCGTCTATCTCGCGTTACTTGCCGTCCTCGTCGCGTTGACCTTGGGCTTCCTGCGACTGTGCGCACGCCTGGAGGATCGCAAGTGATCGAGATCAGCATCGCCATCGCCAGGATGTCGCTGACGCTGGCCGGCATCGACTGGGCGCTCTGCGCCCGCGAGGTACACAAATGAACATCGCCTACTGGTTGGCTGGATTGATCGCAGTCGCGCTGAGCATCTACCTGGCGATCGCGCTGCTCAAACCGGAGTGGTTCGAATGACCACCAACGACTATCTCCAGCTCGGCATTTGCCTGGCCGCGTTGCTGCTGCTCGTGAAGCCGCTCGGCGCCTACATGGCGCTGGTGTTTTCCGACGCGCCGAACCGCGTGACGCGGATCGGCGCGCCGATCGAGCGCGCTATCTACCGCGTCTGCGGCGTCCAGCCCGACGAAGACATGAGCTGGACGCGCTACGCGCTCGTCATGCTCGTGTTCAATGTCGTAGGCCTGCTGGCTGTGTACCTGCTGCAACGTGTGCAGCAGTGGCTGCCGCTGAACCCGCAAGGCTTCGATGCCGTCAGCGCCGACTCCGCGATGAACACCGCGATCAGCTTCGCTTCCAACACGAACTGGCAGGGCTACGGTGGCGAATCGACGATGAGCTACCTGACGCAGATGCTCGGCCTGGCCGTGCAGAACTTCCTGTCGGCGGCGACCGGCATCGCCGTGCTGATCGCGCTGGTCCGCGGCTTCGTCCGGCGCAGTGCGTCCGGGGTCGGCAGCTTCTGGGTCGACATGACGCGCAGCACGCTGTACGTGCTGCTGCCGCTGTCGTTCGTGCTCGCGCTGGTCCTCGCAGCGCAGGGCGTGCCGCAGAACTTCAAACCGTATGCAACCGTGCCGCTGGTCGAGGCGACGACGGCGACCGAAACCGTCAAGGACGCCGACGGCAACACCGTGAAGGATGCCGAAGGCAAGGACGTTACCAAGGAAACCCAAGTCACCGAACAACTGTTGCCCCTCGGTCCGGCCGCTTCGCAGATCGCCATCAAGCAACTCGGCACGAACGGCGGTGGCTATTACAACGTCAACTCCGCGCATCCGTACGAAAACCCGACGCCGCTGACGAATTTCTTCGAGTTGCTGGCGATCCTGCTGATACCGGCAGCGCTTTGTTACACATTTGGCAAAATGGTTGGAGATCGCCGCCAGGGCTGGGCCCTGCTGATCGCGATGCTGGTCATTTTCGTGCCCCTGCTGCTGGCCTGCACGGCCGCCGAACAAGCCGGCAACCCCGCGCTGACTTCGTTGAACGTCGATCAACAGGCGTCGGCCGTGCAGTCCGGCGGCAACATGGAAGGCAAGGAAACACGTTTCGGTATCGTCAACTCGACGCTATGGGCGACCGCGACGACGGCTGCCTCGAACGGCTCGGTCAACGCGATGCACGATTCGTTCACGCCGCTCGGCGGCCTCGTACCGATGTGGCTGATGCAGCTCGGCGAGGTGATCTTCGGCGGCGTCGGCTCGGGGCTGTACGGCATGCTCGCTTTCGCCATTGTTGCCGTGTTCATCGCCGGGCTCATGGTCGGACGCACGCCGGAATATCTCGGCAAGAAGATCGAGGCGTACGAGATGAAGATGGCGAGCCTCGTCGTGCTGATTCCGTGCGCGCTCGTCGTCATCGGCACCGCGATCGCAGTGCTTGCGCCGGCCGGACTCGCCGGCATGGCGAATCCCGGCATCCACGGCTTCAGCGAAGCGCTGTACGCAGTGTCGTCCGCGTCGAACAACAACGGCAGCGCGTTTGCCGGCCTCTCGGCGAACACGCCGTTCTACAACACGCTACTTGGCGTCTGCATGTTCTTCGCCCGCTTCCCGCTCGCGATCGGCATGCTCGCGATCGCCGGCTCGCTCGCCGCGAAGAAACACGTACCGACGTCGGCCGGAACGCTGCCGACGCACACGCCGCTGTTCATCGTGCTGCTCGCCAGCACGGTCATCGTCATCGGCGCGCTGACATTCCTGCCTGCGCTCGCGCTCGGGCCGATTGCGGAGCAACTCGCGATGCTCGGCCACTGATCTTCTTGGCTCGTCATTCCGGCGGAAGCCGGAAGCCAGCTCTATCGCTCTGAAAGCCAGGAGCTGGATCCCGGCTTTCGCCGGGATGACGAGCATAAAGGAGCGCGGCACCACAGGGACGGATCAACGTTTCATGGACACGCACTCATGAGTACCAACGCCATCAACTTGTTCGACCAAAAACTGATCGTACCGGCAATCCGCGACGCGTTCCGCAAACTGTCACCGAGGGCGCAATTTCGCAATCCGGTGATGTTCGTCGTCTTCGTCTGCAGCATCATGACGACCGTACTCTGGGTGCAGGCGCTTGCCGGTCACGGTGAGGCGCCTACCCGGTTCATATTCTGGATCGCGATCTGGTTGTGGTTCACCTTGCTGTTCGCGAACTTCGCCGAGGCGATCGCCGAAGGACGCGGCAAGGCCCAGGCCGCAGCGCTGCGCGGTGCCCGGCGCGATGTCGTGGCGAACAAGATCCCGTCGCTTGAGCGGCGCGATGCGATCAGCGTCGGCTCGGCGCACGACTTGCGCAAGGGCGATCTGGTCATCGT
>DASSGP010000349.1:0-3597 GCA_035693405.1 Rudaea sp.
GCACGAATTCAATGTGCCGTTGGTCCCGTTTCTGCTCGAAGGGGTTGCGACCGACCCCAAGCTGATGCAGGACGACGGCCTGCATCCGCTCGCTGCAGCGGAGCCGCGCGTGCTCGAAACGGTCTGGCCGGTGCTCGCGCCGGTGCTCGAAAAGCTGCCCTAACCCAACGAGGGGCGCTCTGCTCCAAACTGCCGTCATTCCCGCTTTCGCGGGAATGACGACCCTTTTGAATCTGTCTTGTCAAATGAAGGCTCAGGCGCGAAAGCCATCCTTCTCGCGCCGCAGCCAGGCGAATCGCGCGACGCGGTCCTGTGCTGCGGCGGCGCCAAGCGCCTTCGTGCAGGTCTCGACCAGCGCCGGCGCGTCGACGCGCAGGAATGGATTTGTTGCCTGCTCGGCTTCGAGAGCGACCGGGACGGTCGGCTCGCCGCGGGCGCGCAACTTCCGCGCCTGATCTGCGCGCCGCTGCAAGTCGGCATTGCCGGCATCGACGCTCAGCGCAAAGGCGCAGTTGGCCAGTGTGTATTCGTGGCCGCAGCACAGCAGCGTTTCGCCGGGAAGCTGTGCAAGGCGATCGAGCGATGCGAGCATCACCGGTGGCGTGCCTTCGAACATGCGGCCGCAGCCGACGCTGAACAGCGTGTCGCCGGCAAACACGACGCCGGCGCCGAAGAAGGCGATATGGCTGCGCGTGTGGCCGGGAATCTCGATGACTTCGAAATCCGCGCGCGGCGCGTCGATGCGCACTTGTTCGCCGTCTCCGACGCGCCGCGTTGCGGTCGCGATGCGCTCGTCGTATGGCGCGATCACCGGCAGGCCGGGATACGTCGCAAGCAGCCCTGCGACGCCGGCGATGTGGTCGGGATGATGGTGGGTCAGCAGGATCGTCGTCGGCGTCAGCCGCTCGCGCTGCAACGCCGACAGCACGGGCGCCGATTCGCCGGGATCGACGATCAGGCAGCGGCTGTCTTCGCCGGCCAGCAGCCAGATGTAGTTGTCGGACAGAGCCGGCACCGGAATCAATCGCCACGAATGCATGCAGGGAATCCTCGTGCCTTGTTCGATTCGAGGATAGCGCAAAGCAGGCCGGATGCGGCCGCGCAGACCGCGGCCGCGTCGCGACCGGCGAAGGCGCAAAGGTGTCACGTTATTGGCACGATCGGGCGCTGCTTCCGACCGAATACGTATGCAACCCCTTTTCAGGATTGTCAGGCACGTTAAGCTGTCGCACGAAATGGGGACGCGTGCCGACGGCGCGCCGGATGTCACGCGGAGCAAACAGGATGACCGATTCTAACTGGTGGCGCGGAGCCGTCATCTACCAGATCTACCCGCGCAGTTTTCTCGACACCGACGGGGACGGTGTCGGTGATCTGCCCGGCATCATCGAACGCCTGGACTACATCGCCAGCCTCGGCGTCGATGCGATCTGGATCTCGCCTTTCTTCAAATCGCCGATGGCCGACTTCGGCTACGACATTGCCGATTACCGTCAGGTCGATCCGCTGTTCGGCGGGATGGGCGACTTCGACCGGCTGCTCGACAAAGCGCATGCGCTCGGGCTCAGGGTCATGATCGACCAGGTTCCCAGCCACACCTCCGTGGCTCACGAGTGGTTTCGCGAGAGCCGCGAGAACAGGACGAATCCAAAGGCGGACTGGTACGTCTGGGCCGATGCGAAAGCCGATGGCACGCCGCCGAACAACTGGATGTCGATCTTCGGCGGTGTCGCGTGGCGCTGGGAGCCGAGGCGGCGCCAGTACTACCTGCACAACTTTCTGAGTTCGCAGCCCGACCTGAACTTCCACAATGCGGAAGTACGGGTCGCGGCGCTCGACAACCTGCGCTTCTGGCTCGACAAGGGCGTCGACGCGTTTCGCCTCGACGCGATCAACTTCTGCTTCCACGACCGTCAACTGCGCGACAATCCAGCCAAGCCCGAAGACCAGCGCGTCGGCCGCGGTTTCAGCCCGGACAATCCGTATGCGTTCCAGTACCATTACTACAACAACACGCAGCCTGAGAACCTGCCGTTCCTGGAGGAGTTGCGCGCGCTCGTGGACCGCTATCCCGGCACGGCGACACTCGGCGAAATCTCCGCCGAGGATTCGTTGACGGCAATGGCCGACTACACGCGCGGCAAGCGCTTGCACATGGCGTACAGCTTCGAGCTGCTCGGCGACGATTTTTCCGCCGCACATATCCGCCGCACGGTCGAGGCGCTCGAAAGCCGGATGACCGACGGCTGGCCGTGCTGGGCGATTTCAAACCACGACGTCAAACGAGTGCTGAGCCGCTGGGGCGGTGATTCGCCATCGCCGGCTCTGGCAAAATTGCTGACCGCCCTGGTCGCATCGCTGCGCGGTTCGGTGTGCATCTATCAGGGCGAGGAACTGGGCCTGCCCGAGGCCGAGCTGCCATTTCATCAGTTGCAGGACCCGTACGGCATCGCATTCTGGCCTAACTTCAAGGGCCGCGACGGTTGCCGCACGCCGATGCCGTGGACCGATGGCAATGGTGCCGGCTTCAGCAGCGTCAAGCCGTGGCTGCCGATTCCAGATTGCCACCGCGCGCTCGCGGTGTCGCATCAGGAGGCCGATCCGGATTCGGTGCTGAACGGATTTCGTGACTTCATGCGCTGGCGCAGGACGCAGGAAGTGCTGCGCAGCGGCGACATCCGCTTTCTCGAGGCGCCCGAACCGCTGCTGCTGTTCACGCGGACATCGGAAAACCATTCGACTCTCGTCGCCATCAACCTCGGTGAGCACGCGGCTTCGGTTCCGATTCCCGAATCCCTGGCGCTGCGGCAGGTCGAATGCCCAGGGCCGCGGCGTGGGGATGTCGAGGCGCGCGAGCTGAAACTGCCGGGTCATTCGGTGATCTACGCCGATGCGAGCCCAAGAACCTCGCAGACCATGGAAAGCCGAGAGAAGCCGGACCGCGCGCGTGCCTGAAGTTTCCGGCGCAGGCACCTGGCTCGTGGCAGTCGGCATGCTCGCCGTCGCCAGCGCGGCGACGGCTGCCGACATCGACTGGCGCACGCAGGTCGGCTACGGCGACAGGATCGCCATGGCGGCCATCGACGACGCGGGCTATCGCCTGACTTCCAACGGCATCGAGCGCACGATTCCGCCCGGCCCGGCTCGCGTGACCACGGCGAGCGTTTTGTTCGACGCCCTGTTCGCACTCGCCCAGGCCGAACTGGCCGACGCGCGCGTCGCGCAGATCACCGACGGCGCGTTCAACCATGGGCAGCCGTTAGCGTGCGAGTGCCTCGAAACCGGCGAGAAATGGCGCTACGTGTGGACGCGCGATCTGGCCTACTCGACGGACCTCTCGCTGTTCCGCTTCGATCCGCAGCGCGCGCGCAACGGCCTCGAATTCAAGTTATCCGGCGCGCGCAATGCCGGAGTGCCGGCGGAGCCCGCCGATTCCCGATTCCCCGTGTCCTCTGCCCCGACTTACGTCGTCCAGGACACCGGCTCGGGCGGCAGCTGGCCGATCAGCACCGATCGCATCGTCTGGTTTCTCGGCGCGCGCCACCTGCTGGACGGCCCGGCGTTCGCGGGAAAAGTATACAAAGCGCTGAACGACAC
>DASSGP010000350.1:0-7033 GCA_035693405.1 Rudaea sp.
AGCCGGATCGTCATCGGCCGTTCCGCACGCCCATCGCCTGGATCGTGTGCCCGCTGGCGGTCGCTGGCTGCCTGCTGCTGTTTGTCAATCTGAGTCCATTCGCTAAGATGTTCTTCGTCGGCTGGGCCTTATTCGGACTCATCGTGTACCGGCTTTACGGCTATCGCCGCAGCCATCTGGCCAACGGCACGACGAGTCCAAACTGACAAACACCCGTGCGGTCGAGAATGATCGCCCCGCAAGAAAGCGCCGGCCCTCGCGGCCGGCCGCTTTGCCGCTGCGCTCGTCGATGATCGGCGGGCCAGGCATCACCGGCGAAACCCGGCCGGACTGCACAAAGAAGAAAATCTCCCGATGAATCTCCAACGCCTGTTCGCCAAGAAGACCGACTTTTCCGACATCGACGCCAGCGAAGGCCCGTGCCTGAAGCGCACGCTCGGTCCATGGGGTCTGACTGCATTGGGCATTGGCGCCGTCATCGGCGGCGGCATCTTCGTCATCACCGGCCAGGCTGCCGCGGAACATGCGGGACCGGCCATCGTCATGTCGTTCATCATGGCGGCGATCTGCTGCAGCTTCACGGCCCTGTGCTACGCCGAGTTCGCCACGCTGATCCCGATGGCCGGAAGTTCGTATTCGTACGCGTATGCAACGCTCGGCGAGATCGTCGCCTGGTTCATCGGCTGGAACATGGTGCTCGAATACGGCGTGTCGGCATCCGCCGTCGCGGTGAGCTGGACCGGATATTTCACGAGCCTGCTCGATCACCTCGGTCTGCACCTGCCCGAGATTCTGACCAATGCGCCGCTCGCGTTCACCGACAACCACTTCGTCGTGACCGGCGCGCTGTTCAACCTGCCGGCCGTGGCGATCGTGCTGTCGCTGACCTGGCTGTGCTATGTCGGCATCCGCGAATCGAGCGGCGCCAACACCGCGATGGTCGCGTTGAAAGTCGCGCTGATCATCGTCGTCATCGTCGCCGGCTGGAAGTTTGTCGATCCGGCGCTGTGGCACCCGTTCATTCCGGAAAACCAGGGCGGCGACAAGTATGGCTGGGCCGGCATCATTCGCGGTGCGGCGCTGGTGTTCTTCGCCTACATCGGTTTCGAGGCGACATCGACCGCGGCGCAGGAAGCGGTGAATCCGCAGCGCGACTTACCGATCGGCACGCTGGCGTCGCTGGCCATCTGCACGGTTCTCTACATCGGCATGGCGAGCGTGCTGACCGGATTGCTGCCGTTCGATCAACTCGGAACGAGCGAGCCGGTCGTCACGGCGGTCAAGGCTCATGCCGAACTCGGCTGGTTGCGCTGGGTCGTCGAGATCGGCGCGCTGATCGGGCTGTCCTCGGTCATCCTCGTCATGGTCATCGCCCAGCCGCGCATCTTCATGATCATGGGTCGCGACGGCATGCTGCCGCCGGTGTTCGCCAAGATTCACCCGAAGTACTGCACCCCGCATATCAATACCGTAATCACGGGAGTCGGTATCGCCGCACTGGCCGCCGTGTTCCCGCTCGACGTGCTCGGCGATCTCGTCTCGATGGGAACGCTGATTGCGTTCTGCGCCGTGTGCATCGGCGTGCTGATCCTGCGCAAGACGCAACCCGACGCGCCGCGCACGTTCCGCGTGCCGTTCGCGCCGGTCATCTGCACGCTCGGTGTTCTGAGCTGCCTGTTCCTGCTGGTCTTCGGCGAGAACTGGTACAACTGGACGATGATGGGAATCTGGACGATCCTCGGATTCTTCATCTACTTTGGCTACAGCTATCGCCACAGCAAGCTGCGCCAGCCCGCCTAGCTTCGCCCGCCAGCCGGTCGAATTTCGCTGAGGTTGCGTTCGTATCTAGCTGATTTATAGCACTTTAATTTTCCTCTTCCATATCGCTGCGAGTCTGGTAGTCTTGGATTGCCGGCAGTGCGGCGCGCAACCTCGCGTTTGCCCGAAGCAGTGCCGGAACGTCAGCTTTTTGGATTCGGGCGTGTCCAGGCGTAGTAGCTCCTCCGCCTGGGCACGCCCGATCACCCTCGCCCACGCCCTCGGGCAATCCAGCGCCAGACCCTACTTCTTCTCGGATGGTACGGGCAGCGGCAGTTGCGTCGCTTCTTCGTCTTGCGCGGATGCTTCCGATTCCCCCTCGGCCTCATCGACCGTCGCCCCGGCGCGCTCGAGCAGACCGGGCGGCAATTTCTTCTTCACATCGGCTCCGAGTTCCTTGAGCCGCTGAACCTGCAGCAGCACACTGCCACGCCCGCCCTCGGTGAGGCGTCGCAATAGTCCGTCATGCTCGGTCTTGGCCCGATCCAGTTGCTGGCCAACCTGCTGGATGCCTTCGATCAGCATGGCGAAGTTGTCGTGCAGCTGCGCCGCAACGCGGGCGAATTCCAGCGCGTTGACGTTGCGCCGTTCGATACGCCACAAGTGCGAGACCGTGCGCAGCGTTGCCAGCAGCGTGCTCGGGCTGACGATCGAAACATTTTTCGCGAGCGCGTAGCCATAGAGCTTGTCGTCGACGCGAACAGCCTCGACGAACGCCGCCTCGATCGGGATGAACATCAGCACGAAATCCAGCGTGCGCAAGCCCGGAATTCCACTGTAGTCCTTGCCCGACAGTTCCTCGACGTTGCGGCGCACGGACGCCAGATGATCGCGCAGCGCCGCGGCGCGTTCGACGTCGTCGTTCGCCGACGTGTAACGCTCCCAGGCAACGAGCGAAACCTTCGCATCGATGACGATGTCCTTTTCGTCCGGCAGATGGACGATCACGTCGAGCCGCTGGCGCCCGCCTTCGGCGGTAAAGGTCGTTTGCGTTTCGAACTGGCGTCCAGCCTGCAATCCGGCCATCTCCAGCAGCCGCTCGAGGACCATTTCACCCCAGGCGCCGCGCGCCCGACTGTCGCCCTTCAGCGCCTGGGTCAGGTTCACCGCATCCTCGCTGATGCGCAGATTGAGGTTCTTGAGCGCATCGATCTCGTGCTTGAGCAGGCCGCGCTCGCGGCTTTCCTTGTCGTAGACCTCGTCGACGCGCCGGCGAAAATCGCCGAGTTGTTCGCGCAGCGGGTTCAGCAGCGAACCGAGGCTAGCCTGGTTCTGCTCGGCGAATTTCCGGCTCTTCTCCTCGAGCAGTTCGCCGGCCAGCGCCTTGAAGCGGTCGGCGAACTCCTCGCGCACGCGCTCGAGCATCGCCTGGCGTTCTTCGGCAGAGCGGATCTGCTCCTGCAGCCGGGTGGCCGATTCCGTAAGCCGTTGCTCGGCCCGCTGGCACATCTCGTTCCAATGCTTGGCATCGCCGCGCGCCTCGGTCAGCTCCGCCTCGACCTGGGTCAAGCGCTCGAGCCTGCCGGCCAGGGTCGCCCCCTGCTGCGACAATGCCAGCACGCGCGCGCGATGCTCCGACAGTTCGCGCAATGCCGCATCGCGGTCGCGAAGCAGCCGCTGGCCCGTCTCGATCGAACCATCGCGTTCGACGCTCAGCTGCGCGACCTCGGCATCACGACTGGCTCGCCCCGCGGCATAGACATCCTGGCGGCGACCACGCATCAGCAGCCAGGCGATCAGCGCGCCAAATACGAGTCCGGCGAGCGCGGCGCCAAGATAGATTAGGGCTTCATTCAGATTTGCAGACATGCGTTACCCAAGCCGTGAGCGTCCATCTGCCATTCTGACAGCCCGCCATCGCAATTGGCGAGACAACGCGGGCGTCATGGCAGCCGGCGCCCGACGTGCACGGTTCGGTTATCATGGCCGCCCGATCACGATCTGGCAGAGGAATCGAGTTGAGTTACGATCCCAGCCGCCTCGCCGCTTGCGCCCAGGCCATTGTCGCCGCGGGTCGCAAACTCGGCGCGCAGGGCCTGACACCGGCGACGAGCAGCAATTTCTCGATGCGCCTGGACCCGGCGCACATTGCAGTCACGGTCTCGGGACGCGACAAGGGCTGCCTGACGCCGGACGACATCATGGTCGTCGACATGGACGGTCACCGGGTCGGTTCGCCAGCGCGGCCATCGGCCGAAACGCTGCTGCATACGCATCTCTACCGGCGCTATGCCGACGTCAATGCTGTCCTGCATACGCACTCGCGCACGCAAACGGTTGCCTCGCGCCTGTTCGCTCGGGCCGGTGTCGTGCGGCTCGAAGCCTATGAACTGTTGAAGGTGTTTGCCGGTCAGACAACGCACGAGACACACATCGACGTGCCGGTATTCCCGAACACCCAGCACATGCCCGAACTGGTCGAGCGTGTCGACGCCTGGATTCGGGCGGATAAACCCCTATATGGCTATCTGATCGATGGCCACGGCATCTATGCGTGGGGGCGCGACATGGCCGAGGCCGAACGCCACATCGAGGCATTCGAATTCCTGCTCGGTTGCGAACTGGACTTGAGGAGACTGAAATCATGAGCCGATTGCGGATCTACGATGAATCCAATGGCGGAACGCCGCTGAAGACCATCGTGAACCACGCCGAGATCGAGCGCGAACTTGGCGCTGCCGGCGTGCGCTTTGAACGTTGGGAAGCCACCAAGCCGGTCGCACCCGGCGCGAGCCAGGACGACGTCATCGCCGCCTACCGCGCTGACATCGATCGGTTGATGCGCGAGAAGGGCTACCAGGCCGTCGACGTCATCAGCCTGACGCCCGATCACCCGGACCGCGCAACGTTGCGCGCCAAGTTCCTCAACGAGCACACGCACTCGGAAGATGAGGTTCGCTTCTTCGTTGCCGGGCAGGGTCAGTTCACGTTGCATATCGGCGACAAGGTCTACGAGGTGCTGTGCGAGCGCGGCGACCTGA
This sequence comes from Rudaea sp., assembly GCA_035693405.1. GTDB lineage: Bacteria > Pseudomonadota > Gammaproteobacteria > Xanthomonadales > Rhodanobacteraceae > Rudaea. Next base: position 4,800 of record DASSGP010000350.1, read on the forward strand.
TCGGCGTGCCCGACAACACCCGGCACTGGTTCGACATGAGTGAGCGGCCGTACTTCATCGCCATCCGCCTGTTCACGAACAAGGAAGGCTGGGTCGCGAATTTCACCGGCAGCGACATCGCCGAAGGCTTCCCGCGCTTGCCCGCCCCGGAATCCGTCGCGGCATGAGCTACCTCGAGGAATCCCTCGCACCCGGCGAAACGATCGTCGCCCGGTTCGAACTGCACTGGACCGCCAAGGGCCGGCTGATCCTCGGCATCATCCTGATTCCGCTCGTCGTCGGCATCTTCATCACGATTTACGAGTGGCTGCGGCTGCGCGCGATCGAGCTCGGCGTGACGACCCATCGCGTCGTGCGCAAGACCGGCATCATCAGCCGCGAAACCGACGAGATCCGCCTGTCCGCGATCGAGACGGTCGATCTGCACCAGAGCACCTGGGGCCGCCTGCTCGGCTACGGCGACGTGCGCGTGACCGGCCGTGGCGAAAGCAGCATGTTGCTGTATCGCGTCGCTGATCCGGTCGGCGTCAAGCGCGCGATCGAATCGGCGTACTCGACCAATATCGAGCGCGCGGGGCTCGCCGCCAGGCAACAGCAATGACGGTTCGCGCGATCCTGACCGACATCGAGGGCACCACGAGCTCGATCAGCTTCGTCAAGGACGTGCTGTTTCCGTATGCGCGCAAACACCTGCCCGCATTCATCGAGACGCATGCCGATAAGCCCTATGTGCAGCACTGGTTGCATGAGACGGCCAAGGAAGCCGGACTCGTTTCGGCCACGCAGCAGGAGATCATCGAACTGCTGCAGCGCTGGATCGACGAGGACCGCAAGGCCACGCCGCTCAAGGCACTGCAAGGCATGATCTGGGAGGAAGGCTATCGCAACGGCGAATACCGCGCGCACGTCTACCCCGAGGTCGCGCAAAAGCTGCGCGAATGGAAGGCACACAATGTGGATTTGTATGTTTATTCGTCCGGATCCGTGCCGGCGCAGAAGCTGCTTTTCGCCCACACCGAGGCCGGCGACCTGACTTCATTGCTGTCCGGCTACTTCGACACCGAAATCGGCGCCAAGCGCGAAGCGGCGTCCTACCGGCGCATTCTTGACGTCATCGGACGGCCCGGCGCGGACGTCCTGTTCCTTTCCGATGTCGTCGAAGAACTCGATGCAGCTCACGCGGCCGGCATGCGCACGATATTGCTGGCACGCACGCCGTCCGCCTGCCCGATCGATGGCGCGCACACGTGTGTCGCCGACTTCAACGCGATTACGCCGGACTGATCCGCACAACCCGGTGCAATGGACGCGATCGTGTTCAATCTGGTTCCGCTGGTCTGGGTGACCTGGGTCATTTACTGGACGATCGCCGCGCGCGGAACCAAGACGACCGAGCGCGAAGAATCGGCCGCATCGCGTCTCGGACATATCCTTCCGATCGGGCTGGCCTCATGGCTGTTGTTCGCGCGCACCCTGCCGGGCTGCGCAAGCGGCACAGTGCCGGTGTTCCCCGCCTTCTTCTGCGACAAGGTCGTTGCGCCCGGTGCGGCCGTCTACTTTACCGGCGTCGGCGTGCTCATCGCCGGACTGGCCTTCGCGATCTGGGCGCGCCGCTGGCTCGGCCGCAACTGGAGCGGAATCGTCACGCTCAAACGGGATCATGAACTCGTGCGTGGCGGCCCCTACCGCTTCGTGCGCCACCCGATCTATACGGGAATCTTGCTCGGTCTCGTCGGGTCGGCCATTGCGCGCGACGAATGGCGCGGCTTTCTGGCAGTAGTCATCGGCTACGCCGCCCTCTGGCGCAAACTCAAGCTCGAGGAACGCTGGATGATCGAGCGGTTCGGTGACGCCTATCGGAGATTCCAGAACGAGGTGCCGGCGCTGATCCCGAACCCGCTGCGCTTGCGCAGCGCAACCGGAACCGGACGATGATCAGGCGCAAGCTGCTCCTGACGTTCCTGTTCGCATTCTCGCTCGGCGCGATTGCCGCGGTGTACCTCGTTCGGCATGAACAGGATGTCGCGCGCGATTTCGGGCTCGGCGAAAGCGCAACCGCCTCTGCGGCCGGGAATTCCGGAACGGATTCACCGGATTCCGCCCGCAACGACGACTCCGGCGACGACGACGACAACAGCGCGCCGGCGTGGCCAGACGAAGCCGGAACGCCCGAGCAGGTCATGTACGCGCAGGCCAAACGGATGGACGAAGCCATTTCGAAGCTGACGCCGCGC
>DASSGP010000351.1:0-5112 GCA_035693405.1 Rudaea sp.
CATCGTGCGCTGTCTCTCGCGATTCCAGTCGCGTTCCTTCTCGGCATCGCGCTTGTCGTGGTCCTGCTTGCCGCGCGCGAGCGCGATCTCGACTTTCACGCGGTTGTGCTTCCAGTACATTGCGGTCGGCACGATCGTGTAGCCCTTGCGCTCGACGGCGCCGATCAGCTTGTCGATTTCCTGCTTGTGCAGCAGCAGCTTGCGCGTGCGCCGGTCGTCGGCGACGACGTGCGTGGACGCCGAAAGCAGCGGCGGAATCGAAGCGCCGAACAGCAGGATCTCGCCATTCTTGACGATCGCATAGGCCTCGGAAAGATTGATGCGGCCGGCGCGCAGGCTCTTGACCTCCCAGCCCTGCAGTGACACTCCGGCCTCGAAGCGATCGTCGAGATGATATTCGTGGCGTGCGCGCTTGTTGAGCGCGATTGTCGAGCCGCCGTCCTTTGATTTTTCCTTTGCCTTGGCCATGACTACATTCGACTTGAAGGGTGTTGTTCTCCGGGAAGGCCAGGAGGGTGTTTGTGTTTTCTCAGGCGGGAGCGAGTGCTCCAACACCGACCCTCCCCTTGAAGGGGAGGGCTTACAATGGGAATAGCTTAACCGGTTTCCTCGTGGATACGTCCCGTGATTCATCAGATTCGCCGCAGTGCGATTGTCGGCCGCAGCGATGCGCAGATGTTCGCGCTGGTCAACGATGTCGAAGCGTACCCGCTTCGATTCAAGTGGTGCGTGGCCGCCCAGGTCAGCGACCGCAGCGACACCGCGCTGACTGCGCGCATGGAAATGCGTGTCGGTGGCATGACCCAGGGGTTCACGACGCGCAACACCTTGGCGCCCCCGCAGAGCATCGCAATGCAACTCGTCGATGGCCCGTTTCGCATGCTCAGCGGAACGTGGACTTTCACCGCGCTCGGCGAAACCGGTTGCAAGGTCGCCCTTGCGCTTGACTTTGAATATGCCGGGCGCCTGATGGCGCCGATCATGCGCCATGGGTTTGAAAGGCTCGCTGATCGGCTGGTCGACGAATTCTGCCGCGAAGCGATGCAGCACGATGGGTGAGTTGCTCCATGTCGACGTGATTTACGCCGACGAGGCCGGCGTATTCAAGAAGTCGCTTCAGATCGAATCTGGCGCTACCGTTGCCGATGCCGTGCGCGTGAGTGGAATCGCAGCCGATCTTGGCGAGAGCGGGATCGATCCCGCACGCATCGGTGTTTTCGGCCGGGTGGTCAGTTCGACAACAGCTTTGCGCGACGGCGATCGCGTTGAAATCTACCGTCCGCTGAAGATCGATCCGAAGGAAGCGCGGCGCCGCCGGGCCAAGCGCTAAATGAAAAGTGCGGCCACGGATGGCCGCTTTGTGATCTCAGCGATCAGGGGATGATCGCACAAGTTACGCCCCGCCGCCGCTTTGTTTCTTCTTGTCGTCGTCCGGGCGCTTGTCGTCGGGATACTGACGCTTGTACTTGGTGGCTTCCTTGATCAGCTCCTGCGGGTTCTCGGCGAAATAGTCGCCTTCGATGCGTGCCAGCGCGTCATTCTCGAAGTACAGGACGAGATCCTTGGTTTCCATGCGTCCGTTGCCGCGGCGAATCGTCGAGACGTAGTCCCAGCGGTTCTGCTGGAACGGACTGACGACCGACGGCGATCCCATGACGACAGTGACCTGACGTTTGGTCATGCCGGGCTTGAGCGAGTCGACCAGCGACTTGCTGAAAAGATTGCCCTGCTGGATGTCGAGCCGGTAGACCGGCGTGCAGGCGGAAAGAACCCAGCCACAGATGGCCAAACCGAGTACGCGTGAAACCTTGGACATGCGTGATACCGTCAGGCGGAGAGCGCCGGATGATACACTAGCCTTGCGTTCATGGACGTTAGCGCGTTCACCCGGCGTTGCCGTCTGCGATCGTCCCGGATCGCAAGAAATCGGCCGCAAGCCTGCCTCAGGTGGCCCTGCCGACCGAACCCTGACTACGCGGATCGAAGCAGACGCACCGGGCGCTGCATTTTTCGAGTGAGGAGGCCCAGCATGGAAACCCAGGATCTGCGTAGAGCCGGATTGAAGGTCACGCATCCGCGCATGCGTATCCTCGAAATACTCGAAGCTTCTGGCGGTAAGCATATGACTGCAGAGGATATTTACCGTCAGGTTCTCGAGCACCAGGACGACATCGGCTTGGCCACCGTCTATCGCGTGCTGACCCAGTTCGAGCATGCCGGCCTCGTCGTCAAGCACAACTTCGAAAGCGGTCAGGCTGTGTACGAGATCGACCGCGGCAAGCACCACGACCATATGGTCGACATCGAGACCGGCAAGATCACCGAGTTCGTCAGCGAGGACATCGAAAAGCTGCAACGCGAGATCGCCGACAAGCACGGTTACGATCTCGAGGAGCACAGCCTGGTGCTCTATGTGCGCGCCAAGAAAAAACGCTAGCTCGGTGTTCACCTCTCCCCTCGTGGGAGAGGTCGCCGCGCGAAGCGCGGCGGGAGAGGGGGAGGCGCCGCTGGCGCCTGCTACGCAGGCGTCACCCTCTCCCCAACCCCTCCCCCATCAAGGGGGAGGGGCTTAGAGCCGCAACCCAAAATTGTCCCGGAACTGGAACAATTTGCGCGCAATTCCTCGTGCATATTCGCGTGATGCCGCACTTCGCTTGCAGGCATCGCGCCTGCCGTCTACGCTGGCCGCGGACGGTGGTGGAGCACGATGGGCTTCGACGGCGAACTCCAGGACTGGCGCGCGCGCGCGCTCGAATTCGAGCGTGCACTCAATGGCTGCGTGCTCGGACTGGCACCGGCGATACGGCTGCTGCTGATTGCAATCCTTGCGCGCGGCCACGTGCTGCTCGAAGGGAATGTCGGCGTCGGCAAGACGACGCTGCTGCGTGCGGCGGCCCGCGGTCTCGGCGGCGCCTATGAGCGGGTCGAGGGCACGATCGATCTCATGCCGCAAGACCTGGTCTATCACACGTTCATCGACCGCGACGGCAAGCCGCGGGTCGACCCGGGGCCTTTGATCGCACATGGCGCGGCACTGTCGGTATTCTTCTTCAACGAGATCAACCGCGCGCGACCGCAGGTTCACTCGCTGCTGTTGCGCGCGATGGCCGAGCGCAGCCTGAGCGCGTTCAACACCGAGTACCGGTTTCCGTACCTGCAGGTATTTGCCGACCGCAATCGCGTCGAGAAAGAAGAGACCTACGAGTTGCCCGGCGCTGCGCGCGACCGTTTCCTGATGGAAATCGAGATTGCGCCGGAGGCCTCGTCGGCGATCCATCGCGACCTGATGTTCGACGCGCGCTTCCACGATGCCGATGCGTTGGTCGCCGGCGTGCCCTCGGGACTTCTCGACCACGAGACGCTGCCGGTCATCGCCGCGAAGATCCAGGCCGGCGTTCGTACCGGTCCTGCGGTGGAGGAATTTGTCGATCACCTGAGGCTGGCGACGCACACGCCTGGAGATTACGGGATCGCGCTCGAGGGCGTCGACATGCAGGACTTCATCGTTGCGGGCGCCAGCCCACGTGGCATGAGCATGCTCGTGCGCGCCGCCAAGGTTGCGGCGTGGCTCGCCGGACGCACGGATCTTTCGCCCGAAGACCTGCGCGGCGTGTTCCATGAGGTCGTCGCGCATCGCATCTTCTTCACGCCAATCCACGAACTGCAGCGCGTACGCCTTGGCCGCGCATTGACCAGCGCGGTGCTGCAGGCCGTACCCGTTCCCTGATCATTGCAATGATGGCCGCCGCCGGCTCGATCTACGTCGAATACCGCGTGCGCTGGAAGACCGCTGGCATCCGGCCCGGCGCCTTCCGTGGCATGCAATCGGGCGCCGGCGAGCGCTTCCGCAGCAGCGTACCGCTGCATGCGCGCGCAGATCCGCGCCGCGTCGATGTGCGGGCCAGCCTGCGTGATCCGCTCGGTGGAATCTGGGTGCGCGACTTCGAGCAGAATTCCGCGCTCAAGGTACTGGTTCTGGCTGACGTCTCCGCGTCGATGGGATTTGTCGGCCGCCACGACAAGTTCGAGCAGTTGCGCCGGATTGCGGTTGCGCTCGCGCGCACGGCCTGGCGCAACGGGGACGCGTTTGGCTTTTATGCAGCGAACGAGACGCCGCAGTCGCCGTTGACGCTTCCGGCGCGCCTGAATCGAGGCGCCGCGGAGTGGCTCGATCGCCGTCTGGCCGCCCATGTGCCGGGCGGCGCGAGTGCGCGCGGCCTGCTCGCGTCGATGGCGCAATTGCCGCATCGGCGCGCGCTGGTTTTCCTGGTCTCCGATTTTCACTGGCCGAGCGACGATCTGACGACAATCCTGCGCGGGCTTGCGCATCACGCGGTCGTACCTGTGGTGCTGTGGGATCCTGCTGAGGCTGACGCCGTCCATCGCCACGGTATTGCCACGCTGAAGGACCTCGAAAGCGGCGCCCGGCGTTTCGTATGGCTGCGGCCCGGACTCATCGACTCCCTGCGCCGGCGCCGTGATCAGCAAGAAGAAATGTTGCGACACGTCTGCGCCCGTGTAGGCTGCGCGCCGTTTTTCGTCCGCGACCGTTTCGATCCGCTCGAACTGACTCGCTATTTCATGGAAACCGCGACGTGACCCGGGGAGCTCATCTTATTGTCCGGCGCTCGTCGAAGCAGTGGAACGCCTGTGCGCTATTGCTGGCGTCGTGTTTGCCCCTGTCCGCAATTGCCGGCGAAGGCGGCAACCCGATTCAACCGATCGTGACGCTGCGCGATTCGGGCTACTTGCTCGGCGACCTGATCGACGAACGCGTCGACCTGAGCCTGCCACCCGGCGCGAATCTGGATCCGGATTCACTGCCGCTGCCTGGCCGCGTTGCACCGTGGATGGAAGTGCGCGCTTCGCGCATCGAGTACGGCGAGAAGGACGGCGAGCAAAGCGTCATCGTCAGCTACCAGATATTCGCGGAAGTCGAGCAGGCCGAGCGAGTTCCAATTCCCGCGTTCAAGCTGAGGGTGCGCGACGGTGGGCGGACGCGCGTCGTCGAAGTGCCCGAAAAATCATTCATGCTTTCCCCGGCGTTGCCGCCGACGCTGACCGACGAGGACCGCGAGCTTAAGTCCGCGGCGCCGCCGCGACTTTTGCCGG
>DASSGP010000352.1:0-6187 GCA_035693405.1 Rudaea sp.
CGTCACGGCTGAATCGGTGCGCGAGGCGTTTGCCACGCGTGGCATCGCTCTGCGGCACGACATTTCCGGGGAAGTCGTGTTCGTCGGCTGCTGTCCGATGGGGCGTCACCTCACGGTGCACATGGTCATGCCCGGCAACACTGGACCGGTGACGGTCATTTACGTCGTCGACGACCGCGTGAAGCAGCGCGAAGACTTTCAGCGCGAAGGTTGGCGCGGCCGCAGCGTGCCGCTCGGCAGCGGGACGTTGATCCTTCTGGCCCGCGACTCCGGCCAGTTCGATGGCATCGAGGCGGAGTGGCGCACGGCCCTGCAGGGCTGATTCACTGCTTCACGCCGCCGTCCGGCGCGCTCGAACGCAACCACGGGCGGCCTTCACCCGGTACAATCGCGCCCCCGCGCCGATTCGGCGCAGCACTGGATCTGGGGCATGACGGTTCTGCTCACCGGCGCGGCCGGCTTCATCGGCGCCTACGTCGCGCGCGGCCTGCTCGCGCGCGGCGATTCCGTCATCGGCATCGACAATTTCAACGATTACTACGATCCGCAACTCAAGCGCGACCGCGTCGCCGCCCTGTGCCGCGGCCTGGATCTGCGCACGATCGACGTCGCCGACAAGGCGGCCGTCGATGCGCTGTTCGCGCAAACCAAGATCACGCAGGTCGTCCATCTCGCCGCCCAGGCCGGCGTGCGCTACTCGCTGAAAAACCCATACGCCTACCTGCACAGCAACTGGACCGGGTTCCTGAACATCCTCGAGGCCTGCCGGCGCTACAGTGTCAAGCACCTGGTGTACGCATCGTCGTCGTCGGTCTATGGCGCCAATGCGCTGCCGCCATTCGCCGAAACGCAGACCGTCGATCAGCCTCTGTCGCTATACGCGGCATCGAAGGCATCGAACGAACTGATGGCGCACTCGTACGCGCACCTGTACCGGATTCCGTGCACGGGACTGCGCTTCTTCACCGTCTACGGTGCGTGGGGCCGGCCGGACATGGCGCCGCTGATCTTCAGCCGGGCGATCCTCGCCGGGCGGCCAATCGAAGTGTTCAACCGCGGGCGCATGCGCCGCGACTTTACCTTCATCGATGACATCGTTGCCGGCGTGATCGGCGCGCTCGGCGCGCCGCCGAAAGACGATGGCAAGCATGCGCCGATCGCGATCTACAATCTCGGCAACCACCGACCTGTGGAGCTCGAGCGCTTCATCGCCGTGATCGAGCTCGCCGCCGGGCGCAAGGCCGAGCGCATCAACAAGCCGATGCAGGCCGGCGACATGCCCGAGACGAGCGCCGCCATCGATCGCGCCCACGCGGCGTTCGGCTTTACGCCGTCGACGACGATCGAGCAGGGCATGCCGAAGGTCGTCGCATGGTGCCGGGAGTATTTCGGCGACAAGCTGTAGGCAAGAGCGATTTTAAGCGTCAAATCGATTCAAGGAATCTGGAATGTCTGATCTATCCGTCGTCGTGCCGGTACACAACGAACGCGACAACATCGTGCCGTTGCTGACCGAAATCGTGACCGCCCTGCGCGGCAAGGCAGACTTCGAGATCGTCTACGTCGACGACGCGAGCAAGGATGATTCGCTCGTCGTGCTCACTGCAGCGAAGGCGCAGTTCCCGGAACTGCGTGTATTGCGGCATTTGTCGCAAAGTGGACAAAGTACCGCGCTGCGCACCGGCATCAGGGCCGCGCGCGGCGCCTGGATCGCCACGCTCGACGGCGACGGCCAGAACGATCCGGCCGATATCCCGAAGCTGCTGGCGATGCGATCCGGATCGGCGGATGCCATCAGGCTGTTTGCGGGCTGGCGTGTCGACCGCAAGGATTCCGGCAGCAAGCGCTGGGCCTCGAAGTTCGCCAACGCAATCCGCTCGCGCCTGCTGCGCGACGAAACGCCGGACACCGGCTGCGGCATCAAGCTGTTCGAGCGCGCAGCTTTCCTCGACCTGCCGTACTTCGACCACATGCACCGTTACCTGCCGGCGCTGTTTCAGCGTGCCGGCTGGCAGGTCAAGAGCGTGCCGGTCAACCACCGGCCGCGCGGATCCGGTGTGTCGAACTACAACAATCTCAATCGTGCGCTCGTCGGCATCGCCGACCTGCGCGGCGTCGCCTGGCTGATCCGCCGGTCCAAGCGCACCGGCGTCGAAGAGGTCTGACTCCGGCCGCGGCAGTCGGGACCGAATCGAGAACCTCTGAACGACATCCAGTCTGTCATTCAGAGGTTCCCCGGCCCAATCAGATGTTGTGCGGTATTTTCCTGGCCTTGGCGAGCGGCAGCGCGGACTTCGCAGTCTTCGACTTCGGCTTCGACAGCGTCGTGCCGGCAATGTGGTCGTCCGGTATCGTCGCCGCGAACGTCGGCAGGTTGGCGGCGCGCGCCTGCGTGAACGCCTCGTAGCCGGAAGCCAGCTTGATCAGCGTTGGTTCGCTGAACGCGGTGCCGAAGAAGCTGATCCCGAACGGGACGCCGAACACGACGCCGGCTGGCACCTGCACGATTGGATAGCCGGGGCCGGCGGCGAGGCCCGAGGTGCCGAAGATGAAATGGTCGCCGTAGATCAGATCGGTGGACCAGGCCGGATTGTCCGTGGCCGAAACCACGGCATCGAGGCCGAACATGCTCAGCGCGAGATCGATGCCGTTGACGCCGGCGAGGTGATCGATCGCAAGCGCCTGGTTGTAGGTCAGGCCACCGAAGACAGGCTGCGGGTCGTCCGGGCCCGGCGCCAGCGACATCGCGAGATCGAAGATGTCCTGGTTGAAGAATGGCATTTCGATGGCGGCGTCCGCATTGTTGAAATCGATCGCCGTCTGCAACGTGCCGCCGGCGACAGGAACGCCCGTGCGCGTCGCGAAGTACGCCTGCACGTCATTGCGGAAATCGTAGAGCAGGACGAGGAACTCGCCATCGGCCGAAGCGAACGTGAACCCGGCCGCGTCGAGGTCGATCACTGTCGCGCCGGCTGCAGTCAGCGCGTCGAACGCCGTCTCGATCGCGTCGGTGACGGTCTGCGGCGTCGTGACACTGTCGAAACCGCCGAGGCCGGCGCGCGTGATGCCGATGTGCGCACCTTGGAGACCGTGCGCATCGAGAAACGCCGTGTAGTCGGTTGGAATGTTGGGCGGCCGCGTCTTGCCGGTCCCCTGCCAGCCGAGCGGCACATCGCCGGTGGCCGGATCGCGGCCGTCGGACGTCCGGCTCTGGATCACGCCGAGCGCGGCCGCCGCGTCGGCGACCGTACGGCCGTGCGGTCCCACCGTGTCCTGCGTGTGCGAGATCGGCACAACGCCCGCGCGGCTGGTCAGCCCGACGGTCGGCTTGATGCCGACCACGCCGTTCGCGTTGGCCGGACAGACGATGCTGCCGTCGGTCTCGCTGCCGAACGACACGGCGGCGAAGTTCGCCGACGCCGCGGCGCCGGAACCGGAACTCGAGCCGCACGGGTTGCGGTCGATGCCGTACGGATTGTGCGTCTGCCCACCGCGTCCGGACCAGCCGCTGATCGATTCGAACGAGCGGAAGTTCGCCCACTCGGACAGGTTGGTCTTGCCGAGTATCACGGCGCCGCCGGCGCGCAGGTTCGCGGCGACCGTGGAGTCCTGCGTCGCCGGCGCGCCGAACAGCGCGAACGAGCCAGCGGTCGTCTGCATCTTGTCGCCGGTGTCGATGTTGTCCTTCAGCAGGACCGGGATGCCGTGCAGCGGACCGAGCACGGTGCCCTTCTTGCGCAGCGCGTCGGCGTTCTTCGCCATCGCGATCGCGTCCGGGTTGAGTTCGATGACGGCGTTGACTCCAGGACCGCTCTGGTCGAGCGCGTCGATGCGGGCGATGTATTCGCGCGTGAGTTGTTCCGAGGTCAGCTTGCCGGCGGCCATGTCCGCCTCGAGCTGGGCGACGGTCGCCTCGTTGTGTTGCGTGGGGATGTTGTCCGCTGCTGCAAGACTGGAAGCCGTCAGCGCGGCGAGAAGGATTAAGCGTACGGCTGGCGTAGGCATGATGGACCTCCTGGAAAAAGTGGCCCCCCTTTTGTGAGCGCGATGGCACCTCCGGACCGCTAGTGGCGGGGCGCTGAGGGTACGCCCGACGGCCGCGGCTTGTCCATCGGAAAAACTGACAAATCGTTTATGAATCCGTGGCTTGCCGGACGCAGCTGTGCGCGCAGCCAATCGCCGTGGCCACGAAGGCTGAGGCTCCCGGCGGTGCGCCGGAGTTAGAGCGATCCGACTTTCCGCCGGCGGCCGGGTGAGAAGAACAGCCTGAACCACGCAGACCGCAGAGAACACGGAGAATCAGATTCCTTGTTTTGTTTCCTTCGTGTTCTGCGTGGTTCAATCTTTCGCTTGTCGGCTCTTTCTTGCGCCAATAGCTTGATTCTGCTGTAATACGCGGCTCGCCACGATGAATTCGAGGCGAATCCGGCATCCGCCGGGCCGCATCCGCCCTGGCTAAGGGTGGCAAACAATCACGACGAGGTACGTATGGCGAAGGTCTGCCAAGTCACCGGCAAGCGCGCGCAGTCTGGCAACAGCGTGTCGCATGCCAACAACAAAACCCGGCGCAAATGGCTGCCGAACCTGCACGAGCGCCGCTTCTGGGTGCCGAGCGAAAACCGTTGGGTGAAACTGCGCGTTTCCACCAATGCCCTGCGTACGATCGACAAGAACGGCATCGACAGCGTTCTGGCCGAGTTGCGTGCGCGCGGCGAAAAGTTCTAAGGAGCACTGACGATGGCATCCAAACGCGACAAGATTCGCCTGGTTTCCTCCGCGGGCACGGGTCACTTCTACACGACCGACAAGAACAAGAAGACCACGCCGGACAAGATGGAAATCAAGAAGTACGACCCGGTCGTGCGCAAGCACGTTGCCTACAAGGAAGCGAAGATCAAGTGACGTTTTGGCCCGCGCGGTACGCGCGCTGCTTTTGCCAAGACGTCATCCGGGACCGCGTAGGGTGGGCCTTGGCCCACCGTTCTTTCGAATCGGTGTAACGCGGTGGGCCAAGGCCCACCCTACGCTCGGCAATAAAAAAACCCGCCAACAGGCGGGTTTTTTGTTGTGCGCGCTTCGACGCGTCAGGCAGCGTGCACGTGCACCGGCACCAGCGCGTAACCGCGCAGGCGCACCGAGAATTCCTGCAGCGCCCGGATTCCGGTCGCCTCGGCCTCACGGCACCACTCCTGCAGATTCGTCAGCACCGTCTCGGCATTGCCGTTGCCACGCTCCAGCACGTTGGCCAGGCGGTTGCGGAATTCGCAGACGGTCGCGAGCAGCGGACGCTCCTTGACGACTTCCTGCAGACGTTCGCGCGAGCGCTCGTCGAGCCAGCGGCCGCCGTTCGCCAGCGCGTTGCGCAGCGCACGCGGCAGGGACTTGAGCTTGGCGCCGGCCTGGCTGGCTTCGTCGCGCAGCGTCGGCGTGATCACGCCGCGGAAATAGTCGGTCATGACCTGGAAACGATGGCTCAGCAGTGCCTTCAGCGTCTCGGTATCCGGCAGTTGCACGTTCGGCCGGATGTCGAGGCTCGGCGCAACGCGCAGGACCTTGGCCAGACCGACCTTCTCGAAGCCGCGGATGACGGCCCAGCCGATGTCGAACTCGAACTTGCGCAGCGCAAACTTCGACGAACTCGGGAACGCGTGGTGATTGTTGTGCAGTTCCTCGCCGCCGATGAAGAAGCCCCACGGCGTGAGGTTCGTCGACATGTCGGCCGTTTCGAAGTTGCGATAGCCCCACCAGTGGCCGAGACCGTTGACGACGCCGGCGGCCCAGAATGGAATCCAGATCATCTGCAGCGCGGAAATCGCCACGCCCTGGATACCGAATAGCGCGATGTTGATGATGAACATCAGGGTCGGGCCCCAGTATTCGTGCTTGCCGTAAAGGTTTCTCTCGAGCCAGTCGGTCGGCGTGCCGATGCCGTACTTGTCCATCGTCGACTTGTCGTGCGAGGCAGTGCGGTATAAATCCACGCCCTGCAACAACACGGTCTTGATGCCGAAGATCTTCGGGCTGTGCGGATCTTCCTCGGTCTCGCACTTGGCGTGGTGCTTGCGATGGATCGCAACCCACTCCTTGGTCACCATGCCGGTCGAAATCCACGACCAGAAACGGAAGAAGTGCGCGAGCGCGGGATGGAAGTCGACGCCGCGGTGCGACTGGCTGCGATGCAGATACA
>DASSGP010000353.1:0-14970 GCA_035693405.1 Rudaea sp.
CCGTACCGATCAGCCGCGCGAGCGCACCGGTCCGGTCGATCCGCGGATCACGAGTTCCGGACTGAAACCTTCGTTGACTACTGCGCGTGCAGCGTCACTTGTGTTGTCGCGCTTGAGCTCGGCAAGCAGGCGCAACGTCGCGTGCCTGGCGATTCCCTCCGTCGCCTGCTTGGCTGTCGTCAACGCCGGCCAGGACTGCTTCGAAAACGGACTGTCCTCGAAGCCGGCGATCGACAGATCGTAAGGCACTTCCATGCCGCTCGACTTCGCCGCGGCCAGCACGCCCGCGGCAATTTCGTCGTTCGAGCCGAAGATTGCGGTCGGCCGGTCTTTCAGCGCGAGCAGCTTGCGCGCGCCGCGGAAGCCGTCGTCGAACGAATAGTCGCCGTGCACGATCAGGCGGTTGTTCAGCGCAATGCCGTAGTCCTTCAACGCGCTTTCGTAGCCCTTGAAACGCTCCGGGCTCGAGCGATGCGACTTGCCGCCCCAAAGGAAGCCGATGCGCTGGTGGCCCAGCTGGATCAGATGCTCGGTGATGTCGTAGGCGGCGTCGCGATCGTCGACGTAGACGCACGGATAGCCATCCTGCGGATCCTCGGCGGCCGAGATGATGCGCACGAACTTGACGTCGTTGGCAGCGAGGTGGCGGATCAGTTCCATGCGCTCGGACATCGGCGGCGCGAGTACCAAGCCGGCCAGACGCGAGCGCCGGACCAGGTCGACGAGTTCGTCGGCCAGCTCCGGCGAACGCGAATCGCACGGATGGATCTGTAAGCCGAAGCCGTTTTCGCGACAGACCGACAAGGCGCCGTCCTGGACGCTGATGATGTAGTAGGGATTCGGGTTGTCGTAGACGAGCCCTATGGCGTACGACTGCGCGCTGCGCAGGCTGCGTGCCGAGAGATCCGGACGGTAGTCCAGCTCCGCAACCGCGCGCTGGACTTTCTCGCGAGTGCGCGCCTGCACGGCCGGTTCGTTGTTGATGACGCGCGAGACGGTCTTCAGCGACACCTTGGCGCGTTTGGCGACATCTTTGATCGTGGGTCGTTGCGCCATGCCGTCTCGCTGCTTCGCGGGCGGCGCGTAGTCGCCGTCCCTGTGGTTGATACCGATGTTAGCCGATCGCCGGTTCGCGGCGAAGCCGCGCAGCCGGTGTCCCGAATTCAGCGCACAGGCGAACTGCCCGATGGGCCGAGTCCCACGCGGTGGCCACGCATCGCGTAATAGATGATGTAGGCGTAGCACGGAATCATCAGCAGCGCGAAGACCGCCTGGAAGTCGTGCGCCTGGCGCAGCAGGGCGAACGCCTGCGGGATGATCGCGCCGCCGGCGATGCCCATGATCAACAGCGCTGACCCGCGCTCGATCAGCCGGCCCAGGCCGTGGATGGCCAGCGGGAATATCGCCGGCCACATCATCGCGTTGGCAAAGCCAAGCGCCGCGACGCAGCCGACCGAAGCATAGCCCGTGGTGACGAACGCGCCGAGCGTCAATGCGATCCCCAGGGTGGCGGACATTGCCAGGTAGCGTTGTTGCGAGATGTAGCGCGGGATGGTCACGAAGCCGACGACGTAGCCGGCCAGCATTGCCGCGAGCGTGAACGACGTGAAGAACTTGGTTTCGTCCAGCGGAATATTGAAGCCGCGGCCATAGGTTCCGATCGCGTCGCCGGCCATGACCTCGGCACCGACGTAGACGAAAATCGCAAGCGCGCCGAGCCAGACGTGCGGAAATTCGAACAGGCCCTTCTGCTGTGCCTCGTCGGCGGAAGTTGTCTTGACGCCGCGCTCGGCGCGCACGTCCGGCAGCGGCGAGAACAGGATTGCGGCGCCGAGCAGGGCGAGCACGCCGGCCATCAACAGATACGGGAGGTGAATGCCAGCTGCGAACTCATCGAGAATCTGCACGCGGCTGGCCGCGTCGGCCGTCGCCAGCTTGCCGGATATGTCGCCGATGCCATGCAATACCAGCGTGCCAAGAAGGATCGGTGCGGCGATCCCGGCGATCTTGTTGCAGATGCCCATGATCGCGATGCGCTGCGCGGCGCTTTCGATCGGGCCGAGGATGCTGACGTAAGGGTTCGCGGCGGTCTGCAGGATTGCCAGTCCCGCGCCGATCGCGAACAGGCCGCCGAGCGCGCCGGGGTACCAGCGTTGGGTGCAGAACTGGCCGAATGCAACCGCCCCGGCCGCCATCACCCAGAGCGCGAGAGCCATGCCTTTCTTCATGCCGGTGCGGTCGAGGATCACCGAGGCCGGCAGCGCCCACACGAAATACGACAGGTAGAAGACGAAAGTCACGAGGAACGCGTTGACCACGTTCAAGTCGAATGCCAGCTGCACGAACGTGATCAGCGGCCCGTTGATCCAGGTGAACCAGCCCATGATGAAGAAAAGGGCACCGATGATCGCGATCGGGCCTATTGCGCCGCCGGCGGCGGCGATGGTGTTCGGCTGAGCTGACATTTTTGCGTCTCCCCGCAAGTTCACAATTGTGCTGTTATATATAAGTATACATATGCAATCGCGAGCGGACGGCGTCGCCCCGGGCGTTCCGCGCCGCGCATGTCCTGTTCGGACAATAATCAGCAACGTTGTCATAGTCTGCCTGTCCGCAAGCGCTTTTGCACGCCCCATTTTTGAGCACGCGCGGCGCGCATCCAACGCCGTTCATTTGTTGCATAGCAGCACTACTGCGTTTCTTAGAAAAAAGCGCAACATACGGATTTATATGCAGATATAAAAAGTATACAAGAATGAAAACGTTTACATTGGCTGCTTGATTGCGGGCAGTCCTGGCGCTCTGAACGAGCACGACGACAATCTATTGACAACGTTGTCATGTTTGGACCACACTCGCGCCGCAAATCGCCCGGCGATAGCGCCGGATCGGATTTGCCGCAACGGGAGGCGAGGGTGGAGGCAGGCGCAAGACAGTTGTCGACGCGGGCGGCGCGCGAACGGGCGCCGCGCTTCATCGCTGCGGATGTCGGCGGAACACACGCGCGCATCGGCCTGATCCGGGCCGCGGCCGGCTCTGGTCCGACCGTGGAGAAGTTCGCCCGCTACGTGTGCGCGGATTACCCGAATCTCGCGGCGATCCTGCGGGACTTCCTCGACTCGCTTGGTGGCGAGACGGTCAATGAAGCTGCGATTGCCTGCGCCGGTGTTTGCCTGGACGGCACGATCATCAATACGAATCTGGCGTGGACCGTGTCGCTCGGCCAGATCCGGGCCGAACTGAATCTCAAGGCGGTCGAGTTCGTCAACGACTTCGAAGCGGTCGCGTACGCTACGCCACACCTGGATGCGCGCGACACGACCGTGCTTTCGCGCGGACGCGAACAATCCGGTGCGCCGATCCTGATCGTGGGGCCAGGCACGGGACTCGGCGCCGCAGTGCGTATTCCCGCCGGCGACAGCCATTTTGTCCTGGCGACGGAAGCAGGACAGGCAGCGTTTGCACCGGGCAGCGACCAGGAGGTCGATGTGCTGCGCATCCTGCGCCGCCGGTCCAGTCATGTTTCGATCGAGCAGCTGCTGTCCGGCCCCGGACTCGTCAACTTGCATTCGGCCCTGTGCGAACTGGGTGGCACGCAGACGTCGTTCGATTCGCCGGCGGCGATAACGCGCGCGGCTCTCGATGCCGGCGACCCTGCGGCACGGCACACGCTCGACACCTTCTGCGGTTTGCTCGGCAGCGTCCTCGGCGACCTCGTGCTGCTTTATGGCGCCCAGGGTGGCGCCTACCTGGCCGGCGGGATCCTGCCGCAAATGAAAACGTATCTGCTCGGCAGCACGTTCGTCGGGCGTTTCCTCGCCAAGGGCGCGATGCGTCCCGTGCTCGAACGCGTGCCGGTGCGCCTGATCGAACAGGCGCAACTCGGAGTGCTCGGCGCGGCGAGCTGGTATTTGGAGCGACGTCCTCGGGATTGAGTACGCGCGAAGTGTGGATGAGCGAAGTGTTTGCAGCAATGTGTAGGAAGGAACAAAAGGTAATTTGCATTAAATCCTGATGTAAACGAGATCCTGAGCAGAGCTGCCCCGCAGACCTGCATCCGGATCCACAACTGCCTGGAGGGGTACCTATGAATTACCGCAGAAACATCCTGTCAGCGAGCATCCTGGCAAGCCTGTGCTTCGCCAGCGGCGCGTTCGCGCAAACCGCACCGCCCGTAACGACTCCCGATGGACCGGCGGCAGAGGGCACCGGTGCCGGCACCGGCGCCAGCGACACGACCGAGATGGAGACGATCGTCGTAACCGGCATCCGTGCCAGCTTGAAGAAGTCGCTGGATGACAAGCGCGCCGCCGATACGCACGTCGAAGTCGTAACCGCCGAAGATATCGGCAAGATGCCGGACAAGAACGTGGCCGACTCGCTGGGCCGCGTGCCGGGCATGACACTCAGTACGGCCAGCGGCAACGAAGGCGGCTTCGACGAGAACGACCGCGTCAGCATGCGCGGCACCAACCCGAGCCTGACCCAGACGCTGATGAACGGCCACTCGGTCTCGTCCGGCGACTGGTTCGTGCTGGACCAGACCGGCCTGGTCGGCCGCAGCGTTTCGTACACGCTGCTGCCGTCCGAGGTGGTCGGCGAAATAGTCGTGCACAAGACGGCGCAGGCCTCCGACGTGGAAGGCGGCGTCGCCGGCTATGTCGACATCCACACGCGCAGGCCGCTCGATTTCACCCAGCAACTGACCGGCAACGTCAACGTCGGAGGCGTCTACGCCGACCTGCCGAGCAAGACCGATCCGCAGTTCAGCGGCCTGGTCAACTGGCAGAATGCCGACAAGACTTTCGGCGTACTCCTCCAGGCGTTCTACGAGAAGCGCAACCTGCGGCGTGACGGTCAGGAAGAACTGTTCTACGAACAGATCAAGCCGGACAGCCCGGTCGCAGTGGCGCATCCGGACTTGGCCAACGTCTATTACCCCGGCCTCGTCGGTTCGGTCTTTTTCGAACAGGAGCGCGAACGCAAGGGCGGCCTCGTCGACTTCCAGTGGAAGCCGAACGACCACTTGATGTTCGACCTGAACGCGTACGACTCGAAGCTCAACGCGACGAACTACAATCGCAACTACCTGCTGTGGACGACGCACTTCCTGGCACAGGGTAACGGCCAGGCCCCGGCTCCTGGATATGTCGTGCGCAACGGCACGCTCGTCTCGGCGGTCTTTCCCGCGGACCCTACCAGGCAATATGGCATCTACGATCAGATTTCGCGTCCGGACGAAGGCTCTGAGTCGCGCTTCGTCGACCTCGACGGAGAATGGCGCGTAAACGATGCGCTGATTTTCAAGGGCAAAGTCGGCAACACCAAGGGCAACGGCAGAACGCCTACCCAGGACGTCGGCGAATTCGACCAGGGCAAGGGCAGCGGCGCGTCGTATCAACTTTTCGGCACGAGCTCCCCTGCGCATTGGGGCCTCGGCAACGAAAGCCCCGGGATGCAGGGAAGCCTGGACTGGATCTTCGGCGCCCAGAACATCGACGTGAAGGACGAGGAGAACTACGCGCAACTCGACGGGCTCTACCAGATCGGCTCCGGCGTATTCACCGACCTGAAGTTCGGCGCGCGTTATGCCGATCATAAGCGCTCGGCCGATGGTGCCATCGGCCAGGGTCCGGGCGCGGGCGCGTTCGACAACGTTCCGACAGGCAACTCGTATTATCCGTCCGATTTCGGCGACGGCATCGGCAGCGGCTTCCCGACCGGAGTGTGGTTCCTGACGGCGGATCAACTGCACGCGTTCAACAGCAGGTACACGAACCGCGATCCAGTCTCGCGCAACGAGTGGGACCAGAACTACTCGCTCAAGGAGAAGGACAAGGCGGCGTACATGCAGGCTGACTTCGACGGCGAGGGTTGGGGCGGCAACCTCGGCGTGCGCTACGTGATCACGAAGCAGGACATTCTCCTGAATGTCGGCACCTCGGCAGCAACCCCGGGGGCGATCACGAGTTCGGCATTCGGTCCGTACGTGCCGACCCCGTTCGAAAACACCTACTACGATCTCCTCCCGAGCGGCAACATCAAGTTCGATCTGACCAGCGACATACTGCTGCGCTTGGCCGCAGCCGAGACGATGACGCGGCCCGACTATTCGGCGCTGGCCGGACCGATCAGCTTGACGTTCCAGCCACAGGCGCCGAATGACGGCACCACGGGCGCAGGCAACGGTTCGAACCCGAACCTCAAGCCGGTCCGGTCGAACAACTATGATATGTCGGTAGAGTGGTACTACGCACCGCGTGCGCTGTTCTCGGCCAGCCTGTTCTACATGGACCTGACCAGCTACATCGGTTACGGCCACGTCACGAAGACGTTCAAGACCTTCAACCAGAACTATCCGGACGGTTTCGACGCGACCTATGTGCTGACCGTGCCGATCAACAGTTCCGGTTCGGTCAGCGGCGCGGAACTCGCCTGGCAGCAGCCGTTCTTCGACAACTTCGGCGTTGCGTTGAACTACACGTACGCGGACGGCAAGGAAACCGGCGGTGGTCCGTTGGTTGGTACCTCGAAGAACACGTGGAACGCGTCGGGCTACTACGAAAACGAGCATTTCAGCGCGCGTATTTCGTACACCTATCGTTCGAGCTTCTACAGCGGCCTGGATCGTTCGACCGCGTACTTCCAGGACAACGTCGGCACCCTGTCGGCGTCGCTCGGCTATACGTTCAACGATGCGTGGAGCATCACGTTCGACGGCATGAACCTCAACGATCCCACGTTGAAGTACTACGCGTTGAGCCGGGACCAGCCGCGCGCTTTCTATGACAACGGCCGCCAGTATTACCTGACTGCTCGCTTCAAGTTCTGATTGCGGGAGGTTTTACCACTCCGGCAGCACATGGATGTGCGAACGGACCGGTGCGGACCGGTTCGGTGGTGTTCGAGTCGCTCCAACTTCGCGGGCCCAAGAGTAATCTAGGCCCGCTTTTTTATGTCCATGGATGGACGGTATGCCGGAAATGCAGGAGCAATTTCCGGCGGGTGCCTGGCAGGCCACTATCCCGAACAACGAAGCGCTTCTTCTTGCGCGCCAGTACGCCGAAAATGCAGGAGCATTTTTCGGCGGGTGCCTGAATGGCAGAACGCCGCAAAACGAAAGCTGGTAGTTTGGAAATGCCGCCAGTACGCCGAAAATGCAGGAGCATTTTTCGGCGGGTGCCTGAATGGCAGAACGCGGCAAATCGAAGTACTGGCGGTTTGATGACGCCGAAAATGCAGGAGCATTTTTCGGCGGGTGCCTGGCAGCCCACTATCCCGAACAACGAGCGCTTATGCTTGAAACGCACCGTGTATGCCAAAAATGCAGCAGCATTTTCCGGCGGCGGTATCACCAAGAGGGTCAGTCGATGTCGAGGTCACTTGCTTCGCGCGCGTTGCTGATCGTGATCCTGCTGACGATCTGCGGGTGCCAGACCGTGCCGCCAGCGCCGGTCGACAGCGGCCCGCTGCCGCTGATACCGATGCCGGTGGCCGTCGAACGCCGATCCGGGCACTTCGAAGTTGCGCCGGGCAGCGCCCTGGTCGTCAACGGCGAGCGAGCAGCCGGCAGCGCGCGCTATTTCGCTGATCTCGTCGAACGTACGCGTGGCCTGCATTTCGCACTGCGGACGGAGGCCGACGCGAGCGCCGGCGACGCGATTGTTTTCCAGTTGCAGCCGGCGACAGCAAGAACCGATGGCGACGAAAGCTATCGGCTGAGCATTACGCCACACCGGATCACGCTCACGGCCGGAACGCCGCACGGCCTGTTCAACGGCGCCGTGAGTCTGTGGCAGCTGCTGGTCCCGGGCAGCCCTGGTGCGCAGGCGCTGCGCGTGCCATGCGCGCAGATCGAAGACTATCCGCGCTTTGCCTGGCGCGGTCTGCTGCTCGATTCGGCCCGGCACTTCCAGTCGCCGGAGTTCGTCAAGCACTTCATCGACACGATGGCGCTGCACAAGCTCAACGTGATGCACTGGCACCTTACCGACGACCAGGGCTGGCGTATACAGATCAAGAAGTATCCAAAGTTGACCGAAATCGGCGCCTGGCGCGCGCCGCAGCCGGACGAGATGCAGTTGGTGGATCCGGCGACCGGAAAGTATGGCGGTTTCTATACCCAGGACCAGATCCGCGACATCGTGCGCTACGCGGCCGAACGCTACGTCACGATCGTCCCGGAAATAGACATGCCCGGGCATGCGCAGGCTGCGATTGCCGCATATCCGCAGGTCGGCGTGACGGGCGCGCAGCCGGCCGTCTCGTCGGATTGGGGCATCAATACCTGGCTTTTCGACGTCAGCGAATACACGTTCTCGTTCGTCGAAAGTGTGTTGACCGAAGTCATGGAACTGTTCCCGTCGAAGTACATCCATGTTGGTGGTGACGAAGCGGCGAAGGACCAGTGGCAGGCGTCGGCGCGCGTGCAAGAGCGCATGCGCCGGCTCGGGATCCGCGACGAGAAGGACCTGCAGGGTTATTTCACCGTGCGCCTCGAAGGTTTCCTGCGCGCGCATGGCCGCACACTGGTCGGCTGGGACGAGATTCTCGAAGGCGGCTTACCGCCCACGGCGATAGTGATGTCCTGGCGCGGCACCGAAGGCGCGGTAGCGGCCGCGCAACAT
The DNA here is from genome assembly GCA_035693405.1 of Rudaea sp. Classification (GTDB taxonomy): domain Bacteria; phylum Pseudomonadota; class Gammaproteobacteria; order Xanthomonadales; family Rhodanobacteraceae; genus Rudaea. The sequence continues at coordinate 8,628 of DASSGP010000353.1, forward strand.
GGCATCGATGTCGTAATGTCGCCGGACCCGGCGATGTATCTGGATCACCTGCAAAGCAATTCGAGCGACGAGCCGCCGGGCCGCGTCAAGGTGATCTCGCTCGCCGACGTGTACGCGTTCGAGGCGGTCCCGCATGAACTGGACGCGGACCAGGCGCGACACGTGCTAGGTGGGCAAGCGAATCTATGGAGCGAATATCTGACGACGCCGGAGCGCGTCGAGCATGCCGCGTTTCCGCGCGCCGCGGCGCTCGCCGAAGTCTTGTGGTCGCCACCGGAAGGACGCAGCTGGGACGATTTCCTGGCAAGGCTGCCAAGCCAATTCGAGCGTTATCGGGCCCTCGGAGTCGCCTTTGCCGACACCGCGTTCGAGCCACAGATTGCCGCGTCGCAAACGAGTGGATCAAAGACCGGCGGCTCAAGCCGGATTCGCGTCGGCCTGTCCAAGCAGATCGCGTTCGGCACGATCCGCTACACGCTCGACGACAGCGTGCCGGGACCGCAGTCGCGCGAATATCGCGAACCTCTGATGGCGAGTGCCGGCGCGACAGTGCGCGCAGCGACCTTTTCAGCGGACCGGCAGCTGGCCGCGCCGCGCGCGCAGCGCATCGACGCTTCGGCCGTTGCGCGGCGTTACAGCGATGCGTTGAAACCGTGTGGCGATTCCTTGCTTCTGCGCCTCGAAGGCGGCAGCGATGGCGTCGCTGCCGCGCCGCTGTACAACGTCAATCTGATGAATCCTTGCTGGATCTATACGCAGGCCGATCTTGCGGCGAGCGCGAGTCTCGACGTTCGCGTCGGCGCACTGCCGTACTTTTTCCAGCTCTGGCACGATGCCGACAAAGTCGTGACCTATGCCCCATCCGCTGGCGGCGACGAATTGCAACTGCGACTGGATGGTTGCACGGGGGCGCCACTCGCGACGGTTCCGCTTGGCGATTCGCGCGCCGCGCGAACGCTCAGCGTTCCGCTGGAACGGCAATCCGGCCTGCACGACATCTGCCTGGTCTTCGCAACCCGCCAGCGCGATCCGCTCTGGCTGATCGACTGGGTCGAACCAAGACCGCGCCCGGCAAGGCCTGACTAGGCCGTCATCCCGGCGAAAGCCGGGATCCAGCTCTTCTGCAATCGGGTGAAAGGCTGGAATCCAGCCTGCGCTGGATTGACGACCAAAGACCTTGTTCAGAACCTTAGCATCTTGAGGAGACCTAAGGTGCAATGCATCAAGCCTTCTTGAGAAAACAGACCTTCAACACCAGTCCCTTGATCTTGTCCGAGTTGCCTTCGATGTGTTCATCATCGCCGTCGACGAGACGGATGTTGCGGATGATGCTGCCCTGCTTGAGCGGTATCGATGAACCCTTGACCTTGAGGTCCTTGATCACCGTAACCGTGTCGCCGCTGACGAGAACATTGCCGTTGACGTCCCTGACCACCATCGCTGCGTCGGCTTCCGCCGCAGCCACGATCGGCCACTGGTGTCCGCAATCGGCACAGATGTAGTCAGCGCCGTCGGGATAGGTGTTTTCCCTGGCGCACAGCGGGCAAGCGGGTATCTCGGACATTGATGATCGATTCTGAAGCGGGCCGGATGGCGCGCGAACCTCAATTATAAGTCATCACGAAGCGATCTCCTTCAGCGCCTTCACAAACTGATCGAGCTCCGCCGTCGTCGTGAACACCTGCGGCGTCACCCGCACGCCATGCACGCCGGCGCCGTCGATCGCGACGGTGAAGATGCGGTATTTGTCGAACAGGATTTTCGCCAGCTCGGCCGGCGCTACGCCCTCGACGCCGACGTTGGCGATCGCACACGAGCGTTCAGGCGCTTCGGGCGTGTTCAGTACGATGCGTTTTGCGCCGCGCGCTTTGTCAGTCCAGTAGCGTTGCAGGTAGCGCAGCCGCGCACTCTTGCGGGCCGCGCCGATCGCCTCGTGGAATGCAATCGCGTCGCGGATCGCCAGATCGGTGGCGGCCGGGTGCGTGCCGGTGTGGTTGAGCTTGCGGATATCGTCGTCGGGAAACGTTGCGTCGCCGAACAGCTGCCACAGCGGTGCGATGCGGTCGCGGCGCACGTACAGGATGCCGGCGCCGAGCGGCGCGCCGAGCCATTTGTGCAGGCTGCTGCCGTAGTAGTCGCAGCCGCCGAGGTCGCCGATCGTGAAATCGAGCTGGGCGAACGTGTGCGCGCCATCGACCATGACCTGTACGCCACGCCGATGCGCCATCTCGACGATCCGCCGCACGGGCAGGATCTGGCCGGTGATGTTGATCATGTGGCAGACCATCAACAACCGCGTCTTCGGCGTGATCGCGCTTTCGTAGGTCGCAACGATCTCGTCGTCGGACTTCGGCTGCATCGGAACGGAAACCGTGCGGTTGACGATGCCGTGGCGGCGCGCCTGCAGCTTGAACATGTCGAGCATCGACCCGTAATCCTGCTCGGCCATCACGGCTTCGTCGCCGGCCTTCCAGTCGAAACCGCCGATAATGGTGTCGAGCGACTCGGTCGTATTGCGCGTGACGACGAGTTCGCCGTCGGCACAGCCGAGCAGGCGCGCCAGGTCGTGGCGCACGGCCAGCTTGTCCTCGACCTGTTTCGTGCGCATGTAGAACGACGAGGTCGCATTGATCTGGCGAACATGGCGGATATAGTTGTCAAGCACCGGCTCGGCCGTCAGCGAGTAATAGCCGTTCTCGAGCTGGATGAAGTCGGGCGTGATGAAGTAGCGCTTGCGGATCGATTCCCAGAAGCCGTCGTCCTTCGCCAGGTCCGCTGGCGCGATCGCCGCATCGGCGAACAGACGCTGCCACGTCGCCAATGACAGGACCGCCGTCGCGCCGGCGCCGCCGATCGACCGGAGAAATTGCCGCTTGGAGATTGAAGCCATGAAAAAACTCCCGGTCGAGTCGAATCGGCCCGCAAGGAGCCTATCTTGCAATAAATTCTCCCGCGGTAAACGATGCAGCATCTGCCAGCCACTCGTAGCGACATGAAAATCCTGTTTGTCTGCATGGGGAACATCTGCCGATCACCGGTCGTGGAGGCGGTCGTGCGGACGCGCCTGCACATGGCGGGTCTCGCGATCGAAGTCGCGTCCGCCGGCACCGAGGATTATCACGTTGGCGAGAGTGCTGACCGGCGCGCGATCGCGAGCGCGCGCGTGCGCGGTTACGACGTTTCGGCACACCGGGCGCGGCAGGTCAGCGAGGCGGATTTCCGAGACTTCGACCAATTGTTGGCGATGGATCGCGTCAACCTGCGCGCGTTGCGCGCCAGCTGCCCGGCGGACCACCTGGGCAAGGTCGAACTGTTCCTGCGCCGTGCCGGTGTCGCAACGCCCGAGGAAGTGCCCGATCCGTACTACGGCAGCGACGCGGACTTCCGCACGGTCATCGACCTGGCCGAGGCCGGTGCGCAGGGGCTGATCGCCAGGCTGCGTTAGCGCATAATGTACTGGTCGAATCGCCGAATCTCATCGCCATGAATGCTCGCGTGGCCGCGCAGGAGTTGCCCGATTCACTGGATTGGATCAACGCCGCGGAGCCGCCTTCGCTCGCTGCGCTGCGCGGGCGTGTCGTGCTGCTGTATTTCTGGAGCTACGACAGCGTCAATTGCACCAACGCCCTGGCGGACCTGCGTTATCTGGAGTCGAAATACCACGACGGCCTGAGCGTGATCGGTGTGCACACGCCGAAGTACGAGTATCAGCGACAATCCGCGCCAGTGCTCAAGGCGGTCAACCGCTGCCACATCCGCAATCCGGTCGCAAACGATCCGAATTATCTGCTGTGGCGCGAATACAGCGTGCAGTCGTGGCCGACGTTCGCATTCATCGATGCGCAGGGCCAGTTTGCCGGCCTGCTCGTCGGCGAGGGCAAGCGGGCCGAGGCCGACACCCTGGTCGGCAGACTGCTCGACGAGGCGGCCGCCATCGACCAGCGTCGGTATGAAGTCAGCGTGGCGACCGTGCGGCCGGAGCCGCGCATGCCGCTGCAGTTTCCGGGCAAGGTCATCGCCACGGCGTCGAGCGTGTGGATCGCCGACACCGGCAATCACCGTGTCCTCGAAACCGATCATCAGGGCCGCATCGTGCGCCAGTTCGGCACCGGCAATCCCGGCTACGGTGACGGCCGCGGGCGCGAGGCGATGTTCAACGCGCCGCAAGGGCTCGCGCTGACGTCCGAATGGCTCTACGTCGCCGATACGGGCAACCACTCGGTACGCCGGGTGCGCCTGGCGACCGGCGATGTCGATCGCGTCGCGGGAACCGGCGTAGTCGGACATGACCTGGCCGTCGACTCGCACGATCCGAAGCAGACACGCATGTCGGCGCCGAGCGACCTGGCCGTCTCGAACGACAAGCTATACATTGCAGTTTCGGGCCAGCACCAGATATGGCAGCTCGATCTGGCCCGCAACAAGCTCAGTGTGCTGGCCGGCAACGGCCGCCTCGGCATTGGCGATGGCGACGGCATCGATGCGAGCTTTGCGCAACCCAGCGGCCTTGCGTTGCTCGGCGAGCAACTGTTCGTCGTCGATGCAGCCAGTTCGGCCGTGCGCGTCATCGATCTGGCCGAACGCCGCGTCAGCACGATGATCGGCGCCGGTCCATACGATTTCGGCGATGCTGCGGGCAAACGCGACACGGCGCGGCTGCAGAATCCCCTGGCTATCTGCGTCGATCCGCGCGGCCTTGCCTTCGTCGCCGACAGCTACAACTGCAAGATCAAGGCGCTGAACCTGCGCACCGGCGAACTGCGCACGCTGAACCTGCCGTACCACCTGCTGGAGCCGTCCGGCATCTCGCTGGCCGCGAACGCATTGTGGGTCGCGAACACGAATGCGCACGAAGTCGTGCGCATCGACCTCGCCACCGGACAAGTCCGGCACTTGACGATCGTCTGACCGGCTACAACTAAAGGCCATGAAGAAACCGGACCAGGCCGCCGCGTTCGACGGCAAGGCGTTTGTGCGCAGGCTCGCCGGCTCGCCCGGGGTCTATCGAATGATCGGCGCGACCGACGACGTGCTCTACGTCGGCAAGGCCGGCAACCTGAAGAAGCGCGTCGGCAGCTACTTCCTCAAGCCGCGCATGGAGCCGCGCATCGCGGCCATGGTCGCTCAGATCACGCGCATCGAAGTGACGCTTACGCGCACCGAGGGCGAGGCGCTGCTGCTCGAAGCGCAGCTGATCAAGAGCCTGCGCCCGCGCTACAACATCCTGCTGCGCGACGACAAGAGCTATCCGTACATCTATCTGTCGGCCGACGACGAGTACCCGCGCATGGGATTCCATCGCGGCGCCAAGACCGGCAAGGGCCGCTATTTTGGCCCGTTCCCGAGCGCCTATGCCGTACGCGAGAGCCTGAACTTGATGCAGAAACTGTTTCTCGTGCGCCAGTGCGAGAACAGTTATTTCCGCAATCGTTCGCGGCCGTGCCTGCAGTACCAGATCAAGCGCTGCAGTGCGCCGTGCGTCGGGCTGATCGGGGCCGACGAGTATCGGGAAAGCGTACGCCACGCCGCGATGTTCCTCGATGGCAAGAGCAGCGAGGTCGTCGAGGAACTCGGCGCTGGCATGGAGCGGGCGAGCGCGCAGCTCGAGTTCGAGAAGGCCGCGCAGTTGCGCGATCAGGTTGCCACGCTCAAGCGCATCCAGGCCCAACACTATGTTCAGGGCGCCAGCGCCGATCTCGACGTGCTGGCTTGCCGCATCAAGTCCGGCGTCGCCTGCGTATCGGTGCTTTTCTTTCGCAACGGCGTCAACCTGGGTTCGCGCGACTTCTTCCCGAAGCTGGGGATACGCGCGCTCGATCCGGACATCCTGACCTCGTTCATCGCCCAGTATTATCTCGACCGGCCGGCGCCGCACGAACTGATCGTCAGCCACCCGCTGGAAGACGCGGCGCTGCTCGCCGAGGTGCTTTCCATGCAGAGCCACCACGCCGTCGAGATCAAGGACAGCGTGCGTGGCGAGCGTGCGCGCTTCCTCGAACTGGCGTGCAAGAACGCCGACGCGGCGCTGGCGATGCACCTGGCGAGCAACCAGACGATGCGCGAGCGCTTCGAGGCATTGCGCGACCTGCTCGACCTCGGCGAGACGCCGCAGCGCCTCGAATGCTTCGACATCAGCCACACGATGGGCGAAGCGACCGTCGCCTCGTGTGTAGTGTTCGGGCCGGAAGGTCCGGAGAAATCGCAGTATCGGCGCTTCAACATCGCCGGCATCGAGCCCGGCGACGACTACGCGGCGATGCACCAGGCGCTCGAGCGCCGCTACAAGCGCATCCAGGCCGGGGAGGGCGCCGTGCCCGATGTCCTGCTGATCGACGGCGGCAAG
>DASSGP010000354.1:0-4592 GCA_035693405.1 Rudaea sp.
CGAGCAGACACCGTTCCAGTCGATCGAGATCTACGAGAGCACCGACTGGGGCAACGTCATGGTCATCGACGGCTGCATGATGGTCACGACCCGCGACAACTTCCTCTATCACGAGATGATGTCGCATCCGGCGCTGTTCACGCATGCGCGCGCCAGGCGCGTCGTCATCATCGGCGGCGGCGACTGCGGCACGTTGCGCGAGGTGCTCAAGCACGACGAGGTCGAGAGCGCGATCCAGGTCGAGATCGACGAGCGCGTGACGCGCCTGGCCGAACGATATTTCCCCGAGCTGTGCGCGTCGAACAACGATCCGCGCGCGCAACTGCTGTTCATCGACGGCATCAAGTGGATGGCCGAGTGCGAGCCCGAATCGCTCGATGTCGTCATCGTCGATTCGACCGATCCGATCGGCCCGGCTGAAGGCCTGTTCAACGAGGCGTTCTACGCCTCGTGCCTGAAAGCGCTGCGCCAGGGCGGCATCCTCGTCCAGCAGAGCGAGTCGCCGCTCGTACACTTGCCGTTGTTGAAGTCGATGCGCAACGCGATGAAGCTCGCCGGATTCAACGCGCTGCGCACGCTGACATTCCCGCAGCCGTGCTATCCATCCGGCTGGTGGAGCGCGACACTTGCGCGCAAGGGCGCCGATTTGTCGATGTTCCGCGAGCGCGGCGCGGCAACCAGGAAGTTCGCCACGCGCTACTACAACGCCGAGATGCACAAAGCCGCGCTGGCCATGCCGGAGTTCCTGCGCGAGGCGCTCGGCGAGTAGTTTTACGCGCGCGCCCGGGCGCGCTGTGTAGAATCCGGCGTTCGCGACCCGCCGAGGAGCCCGTCATGCCGTTGTTTCGTCTTTCCGCGACCATATCGATGGTCGCGTTGCTCGCTGCATGCGGGCCGGCGCACAAATCCGACAAGGCCGGGACGGCATCTGCGACCACGCCGGCGAAAGCCGCCGCTATCGCCCCGCCGCCGCTGATTCCGCGCCACGTGCTGTTCGGCAATCCCGAGCGCGCCGCGGGGCAGATCAGCCCCGACGGCCGCTGGCTTGGCTACGTCGCGCCGGATGAAGGTGTGCTCAACGTATTCGTCGCGCCGCGCGAGCACCCGGACCAAGCCAAGGTCGTGACCCACGACCGCAAACGTGGGGTGCGCAGTTTCAACTTCGCCTATGACGGCAAGCACCTGCTCTATCCGCAGGACGAGGGCGGCAACGAAAATTTCCACATTTACAGCGTCGACCTCGGCAGCGGCAAGCAAACCGACCTGACGCCATTCAAGACTGCACGCGCAGATGTCGCCGCCCTGAGCCCGAAATACCCGGGCAAGGTGCTGGTCAACGCCAACGACCGCAACGAGAAGTTCTTCGACCCGACGCTGATCGACCTGAATTCCGGCAAGCGCGAGCGGCTGTTCAAGAACGACGGCTACGGCAACTTCATTGCCGACGACGATTTCAAATTGCGCCTGGCCAACAAGCCCCTGGCGGACGGCAGCAGCGAATGGTTCAAGCGCAGCGGCAAGGGTTGGCAACTGTTCGCCAAGGTGCCGCAGGGCGACGGCCTGACCACCAGCGTGATCGGGCTGACCCGTACCGGCAAGACGCTCTATATGGTCGACAGCCGCGATCGCGACACGGCGGCGCTTTTCGCGGTCGACTTGAGCAGCGAAAAGCGTACGTTGCTGCACCAGGATCCGCGCGCGGATGTCGGCAATGTCTTCGTGGATCCAAAGACCGAAGTCGTGCGCGCCGTGGCGGTCGACTACCTGCGCAACGAATGGACGGTGCTCGATCCGGCGATCGGCAAGGACTTCGATTACCTCAAGACTCTCGGCGATGGCGAAGTCAACATCGTCAGCGAAAGTTTCGATGACAAGTTCTGGGTCGTGGTGCTGACGCGTTCGGACGCGTCGCCGAAGTACTACCTCTACGATCGTGCCGCCGGCAAGGCGACGTTCTGGTTCGACGCACGCCCGGCGCTGGCGCACGAGAAGCTGTCCGCCATGCATCCGTTCGAGATCGCAGCGCGCGATGGCCTGAAGCTGGTCAGCTACTACACGCTTCCGCTCGAAGCCGATCCGGCCGGCAGCGGCAAGGCCGCACACCCCGTGCCGATGGTGTTGTTCGTCCACGGCGGACCGTGGGGTCGCGATGACTACGGCTACAACGCCTATCATCAGTGGCTGGCGAATCGCGGCTACGCGGTGCTCAGCGTGAACTATCGGGCGTCGACCGGCTTCGGCAAGGCGTTCGTCAATGCCGGCGACCTGCAATGGGGCCGCAAGATGCACGACGATCTGCTCGACGCCGTCGCCTGGGCAATCCAGCAGGGTATTACGACGAAAGACAAGGTCGCGATCATGGGCGGCAGCTACGGCGGCTACGCGACGCTGGCCGGCCTGACGATGACGCCGGACGAGTTCGCCTGCGGCGTCGACATCGTCGGTCCGTCCAACCTGGTCACATTGTTAAATAGTATACCGCCGTACTGGGCATCGTTCCGGGCGCAACTGACCACGCGCATGGGAGATCCCGCGACCGAGCAGGGACGCACGATCCTGCACGAGCGCTCGCCGCTGACTTACGCCGACCGGATCGTCAAGCCGCTGCTGATCGGCCAAGGCCAGAACGATCCGCGCGTCAACGTCGCCGAGTCCGAGCAGATCGTCAAGGCAATGCAGGCCAAGAACATCCCGGTGACTTACGTGCTGTTTCCGGATGAAGGCCATGGCTTCCGCCGGCCCGAGAACAACACGGCATTCAACGCGGTGAGCGAGGACTTCCTCGCCAACAAGTGTCTCGGCGGTCGCTTCGAGCCGATCGGCAACGACTTCGCCGGATCGACGATCACGGTGCCGGCCGGCGCCGAGCTGGTCGCGGGTTTGACCGAAGCGCTGGCGGCAAAAAAGTGAGCTGACGAGCGGCGGGCAAGCGCCGCTTACGGGCGCCAGCGCTTCCAGACACGCGTCACGCACAGGTCGACGCGGTCGAGCGCGCGCGCAGCAAGCTTCGATTCGCCGGCGATCAACACAGCACCGGCAAGCCCGACCAGCAGGCCGGGCCCAGGCAAAACGAGCATGACCAGTCCGAGCGCGAGCAGCAGCAAACCCAGTCCGACCACGAGCAGCGTGCGCATCAGATGCGGTCGCTGCTGCAGCCGGTCGTAATGCGCGCGAAAGCGCTGGCCGCGCGGCGCGGCCGTAAACTTTCGTAACCGTCGTTTCATCGCGGCAAGCACTGCTGCAGAATCTCCCGGGAATTCGTTGCCGGCACCTTCGGTGTAAGCTCGAAACCAGTCCGATTCAAGGGGAATCCAATGACTCGCGTCTTTCTTGCACTCGCCCTGGGCGCCGTCACATTCGCGGCCGGCGCCGGCGACCGCATCACCGGCAAGCCGTTCGCCACGCGTTCCGAAGTGCTCGCCACGCACGGCATGGTCGCGACCTCGGTGCCGCTGGCGACACAGATCGGCCTGGACGTACTGAAGAAAGGCGGCACCGCGGTCGACGCGGCGATCGCTGCAAACGCGGCGCTCGGTCTCATGGAACCGGTGTCGAACGGCGTCGGCGGCGACCTGTTTGCGATCGTCTGGGACGCGAAGACGAAAAAGCTGTACGGCTACAACGGCTCGGGGCGCTCGCCGAAATCGCTGTCGCTGCAATATTTCGCCGACCACGATATCAGGGAAATCCCGCCGCATGGCCCGCTGCCGGTCAACGTGCCGGGCGCGGTCGACGGCTGGTTTGCGCTGCACGACCGCTTCGGCAAATTGCCGATGAAGGAGGACCTTGCCGGCGCGATCCGCTACGCGCGCGAGGGTTTCCCGGTAACCGAACTGATCGCGCGCTACTGGCAACTGTCGGTGCCGCTGCTGAGCAAGTTTCCGGGCTTCAAGGAACAGATGACGATCGACGGACGCGCGCCGGAAAAAGGGGAAATCTGGAAAAATCCCAATCTGGCGAACACGCTGCAGGCGATCGCCGACGGCGGCCGCGACGCGTTCTACAAGGGCAGGATCGCCCACGTCATCGGCGATTACTTCAGGGCCAATGGCGGATTCCTGTCGTACGAGGACATGGCCGCGCACCAGGGCGAGTGGGTCGAACCGATTTCGACGAACTACCGCGGCGTGCAGGTGTGGGAACTGCCGCCGAACGGCCAGGGACTTGCCGCGCTGGAAATCCTCAATACGCTCGAAGGCTATGACCTGAAGAAATACGGCTTCGGCAGTGCCGAGCACATCCACCTGTTCGTCGAAGCCAAGAAGCTCGCCTGGGAGGATCGCGCGCGCCTGTACGCCGATCCGGCGTTCTTCCAGGCGCCGGTCGGGAAATTGCTGTCGAAGGAATATGCCGCGGAGCAGCGCAAGAAGATCTCGATGGATCGGGCGATGCGCACGGTCGAGGCCGGGCACGCGGCGCTCGAGCACGGCGACACGATCTACATGACGGCGGCGGACCAGTGGGGCAACATGGTCTCGCTGATCCAGTCGAACTATCGCGGCATGGGTTCGGGCATGACGCCGCCGGGCCTGGGCTTCGTACTGCAGGATCGCGGGCAGTTGTTCGTGCTCAAAGAAGGCCATCCGAATTCG
>DASSGP010000355.1:0-9580 GCA_035693405.1 Rudaea sp.
CGTATCGACCCCGTCGATCGGAATCATCAGCGTGCGCGGCGTGAGCGCGAACGTTTCGAGATGATCGAGCACGATGTCGAGCGGCACCCGCTCTGATTTGCGAAGCATGTCCCACTCGCCGGAGGGCTGCGTGTAGCCGAGGTTGATGCGATAGCCGGTAACGTGCTTGGGCTCTTTGGCTACAGCTGTCGCGCGAATCACGCCTGGTTCCAGCGTCACTCGGAGGAACGGCGGTTCCAGTGTTACTTGTGCACTGGCTGTTGCGACCACGCTGAAGGTGGCGTCAGCGCCGCTGAATTGAACTCGTTGTGCAGCCGCAGCCGTCTGCGCGCCTGTGGCCGTTGCAGCCAGCAGCGCAACGAGCATCAATGCTCGTGTCATCCTCTCCATTTCGCACTCCCCTGTTCCTTGTGCGTACTTCTAGTGCTCGATAATACGCCGGTGATTGATTGTCGCAAGTACCGGGTTTTGCGGGTTGGCGGCAGACGCGGATCGGACTCGGGAGTGAAGGCAAAAGAGCTGGATCCCGGCTTTCGCCGGGATGACGAGCTAGGCGGTGACGAGTTGGTGTCGTAAAGGGTCAGATTCCGTTATAGGGGTTTAACGGAATCTGACCCTTTAGTCGAAGAAGAGCGAAAGGATTTTGTCAGGAGCGGAAGCGGAAAGATCAAGCGACTGAAATGGAAAGTCGTCGCTGACTGCCCTGAACTCCCTCTCCCCGCTTGCGGGGAGAGGGTCGGTGTGAGGGGTGCGTCGCAGCCGATCCCGCACGCCCATGCCGGTACTTCTGCTCAATCGAAGTTGTCGTTGAATATTTCGTCGTCCCAGGCCAGCGCCACGCCGCGATAGACAGTGTTCGCCGCCGCGGTCGCCAGAACGGAGAACGGCGCCGAAGACGTCCCGTCGTCGACAACGCGCACGAGGTCGTTTGACCCCCCGCCTGCTGCGTCCGCAGTCGTTGCATAGAGGACTACGTAGCGGCCGAAACGCTCGCCGGCGAGACCGCGCACCCCTTTCGAAAGGCCGTTATTCAGCGTATACGCAAAGGTCCAGGTGGTGCCGTTGAACGTCCACTTCTGGATGCCGCCGTTGCTGACGGGCTGGCGGTCATCCGCGATGTAGAGCGTGTCGAGGCCGGCCACGCTGGCGTTGGTATCGAAGAAGACGAACCCATACGGCGACGGTCCCGCGGTGGTCGACAAACCGGGAAGCACCGTCGCGGCCTGGCTAGCCGCGGTCGGCAGCCCGCTGCCGATCGTGAAGACTCCGAAGTACGCTCCGGCGGCCGCGTCGGCGAACAGCTGACCGCCGACGATGCCGATCGCCCGCATGCTCCCGGGGTTGGTGCAGATCTGCGTGGCGCTGCCGGACGAACCGAGGCTGACGTACCACGCTCCGCCGCTCGTAGTCCCGCTGGCGCCGCTGGCCCAGAAGGCCTGCCCATCGTCGGCGCTGACCGCGCCGCGCACGCTGCCCATACTGAAGGCGCTATCGAAGCGCGTCGTCGTGTCGATAATGCCGCTCGAATCGATGCGCGCGACGAGCCGGTTCACCGTCAGGCTGAACGTCGACGCGACCGTTGCGGTTCCCGGCGGCGTCGCGTACCCGGCGAGCGCCAGGAAATGCCGGTTCGCGCTCAGCGCGATCCCACCTTCGCCTGTCCCGGAGCCGGATAGCGTGAACGGAAAATTGCCGCCTTGTGCCGCGGTCGGCAGCGAGTACGGATTGCCGGCGATCGCAACGAGGCCGCCGCTGCTCGCGCGCCTCTCGAGAAACACCGGCAGCGAGGACGAACCCAGCGCGGCCGAACCGTCACCGACGCGCACGACCACGACGTCGGATCCCGAGGCGTGCGCGCGTGGCGCAAGCAGCATTGCGATAAGACAGGCAACGAGACTTCGACGCGACATGACGGTATTCCCCATGCAGCCCGCGACGAGGCATCCATGTTAGCGCTCGATAATACGCCGCTGATTGGTTGTCGCAAGTACCGGGTTTTGCGGGTTGGCTGCAGACGCGGATCGTGCTCGCGAGTGAAGGCAAGGAGCTGGATCCCGGCTTGACCAGCTCCGCTGTTGAGAGCCGCCGGGATGACGAGCTGGGGGGGTGGCGAGTTGATGGATGAAGCGTTGCGCGATGTCGCGCCAAAGCGTCGCAATCCCTGAGACCTTCTCCTGTTCCAATACCTCTCGTGCCGCAAGGCACACCGCCCGCGACCATGGGGGTCGCAGCGGATTATTGAACTGGAGAGAGAATCCGATGACGCAGAACCTCGTTACGCTGAACCTCACCGATGCGCAGCTCACCGCCGTGGACGCGGCCTTGAACGAACTCGAAGTGCAGCTTGCCGGCTTGATCGTTTTGTCGGCGCCTGCGAAGCGCTCAGTGCGCAGGATGGGACCGAAGTCGGAGGCATTCTGCCGGCAGACGCTGCGGGTGCTGGAGCAGAATCCGCAGATCGTGCCGCCGAATGTGTCGCTGGCGGATGCGATGGCGGATCTGACCGCGCAGGAGCAGTTGCGCCCGCGCATGATCCGGCTGGCGCGGCTGAGCGAGCGTGCGTCGGACACCGACGTTGCACTCGGCAGCGATGTGATGACGGTGGCGTTGCAGGGTTACGGACTGTTGAAACTTTCCGGTCGTGCCGAAGGCCTCGAACCGCTGCGACAGGAGCTGGGCGCTCGATTCTCGAAATCTTCGCGCCGGGCATCGCAACCGACACCTGCTCCGTTGCCGGAGGCCAAGGCGGCATAGCGCGTCGGTTCTGCTCCCTACACTTTCAAAGCCGCAGCGATGCGGCTTTTCTTTTGTGCGTTGCAGTGGAGGCCTGGTCGTTTGACGCGGAATCCTGCTGCACTTCAGGAAATTGCTGCGACGGACGACTCGGGCCTGTTCATCGGCTCAGGAATTTCCTGCGTCGACGATAAAATTCTGCTGATCGATGCAGTCCCCCTCTGCTTCGCTGCAACTTTTTCCTGCATCCATGCAGGTGTTCGTGTTATCCAACGCAGCTTTTCGCTGCAACGATCCAGCTTTCCGGCTTGTCGCTGGCGCTTTTCCCATCGACTGTGCCACTAACTATTTCTTCGCCGCCACCGCATCGAGCCAACCGCCGGTAAACCCGGCCTTCTTCAAGCCTGCTTGGATGTACGGATTCTCGCGCATGACTTTCCAAACGAATTCGCTGCGGTAGTTTTCGAGCATGAGCACGATCGGGCCTTGGTCAATGCCGATGTAGTGCGTATCGAACCAGCCCTTATCGGCGACAACCTTGCCCGTGCGGGGTTTGCGGTCGGCGAACGTGAAGCTCGGATTGAACGCATCGACGAAGCCATAGCGCCCATAGAGATCGTCGCCATAGCGCCTGCTCATCTCGGCAATCAGCGGAATGACAATCTCGGGCGTGAAGGCGATTGAGGACACGGCCGCAGTCGGCGCGATCGTACCATCGTCGACCCAATAGTGGAGGCCGACCCCGCGCGCGATATAGCCGTAGAACGGCTTCACATCGTGCTCGTAGCGATTCGGCTCGCCCGGTGCTGTGTCGCCACGGGGGCCGTTCGATGCGGTCAGGCCCCAGATGTTCGCGCCGTAGTCTTTCCACTGCATCGGATTGTGGATCGCGTACTCGCGCTGCGATAGCGTCGCGCGCTGGCTGTTAGTGAAATAGTCGATGCCGCGCTGACGCATGTAGTCGTCCTGGATGCCGCGGAAGTCGATCCAGGAACATGTGTACTGATTCCAGAACAACGGGCCGCCGCCGAGATGCGTTTGACCTTGGAAATCGCCCCAGGTCTTGTCATAGGTCTGAGTCCAGCGTTTCCAGCTTTCTGGGCCGAGGCCATGAGTCGGCGATCCGAGCGCGAGAATGTAGAGCCCGAACGCCTCGCTGTAGCCGTGGTAGTAGTTGTAGTCAAAATTGTTTTCGGGCGTCCAGCCTCCTTCGATGAGCGGATTGCCGTCGGTGAACCATTTCCAGTCGACACGCCGGAACAGGCCGTCTGCAAGGTCGCGGATCTCCTTTTCGTCCTTGTTGTTGCGATCGAAGTACGACTGCGTGAACAGCACGCCGTACATGAGCCAACTCGTGTCAACCGAGGACAACTCGACCCACGGCCCGTCTTCGAAGCGCTTGCCGGTCTTCATATCGAGGAAGTGGTAGAAGAAACCGTGCGCACCACTCGCACCCTTGGTTTCGTTCTGTTCGGCGTTGCTGAAAAAACGCAAGGTCACGAGCGTACGCTTAACCGCTTCGTCGCGTGTTATCCAGCCGCGCTCGACGCCGATCGCATATGCGGTGAGGCCGAAACCGATCGAGGCAATCGAAGAGAAGAAACGATCGCTCGGCGCGTCGGGCGCCCAGTGGTCAGGCACTTGGCCATTTTCGGGATTCGCGCTGTCACGGAAGAACTCGAACGTGCGTTTCTCTACATCGTCGAGCATCGCCTGCTGATCCTTGCTCAGCGCCGCGAAACCACTGGTGACCGGCGCCTCGCTTGCCATCCCCTCTTGCCAGCCCGCACCGACGACGAGCAAGGCAATGAACATGCTTACATTTGCTAGGCGGATGAACTTCTTGAGATGCATCGAACTCCCCTTTAAAGCTTGCCGCATCGGCGTCACGCAGGACGAACAAGAGATTGTCCCCAATCCGGCCGTTCGACCCTACTACGGGCAATTCGTTCCCTTCTCGACTGGAAAGGCTTGCGCCACTCCGCAGTGCGTGTTGTCAAATTGATTTCTACCGCGCAATAAGGCTTATCGTGGGAACCTCGGCAACACGTTCAAGGTGTCGCCACGAAAAGTGGTTCCAGGTTCACTTCGAAACATTCAAACAAGCATCAGTGAACCTGTCACCGTTTCGGGCGCCTGCATCCATGCAGGCGTTCGCATCGTCCGACGCAGCATTTCGCTGCAACGATTCAGCCTTCCGGCTTGCCGATGGCGCTTGATGCGCTGAAGCAAGCACCGGTCGGCAATCGAACTTGCTTGACTTCCACGCGAGCGGCGGTCAGTCTCGAGCGACAGGGGTAATGCATGGTCGTCGCAGCAGCGACGAGCCTCCGTCATTCCTTGATGGGGGCAAATCGATAATGAAGACTTTGCATCTGCGCACGCTCAGTGCGCTGATTGGCCTTGCGCTCGCGGGAGGCGAAGCGCACGCCGCGACGACCTGGACCGTGACCAGCGCTGGTGAACCCGCGTTGATCACTTCGGCCTCCTGCGCGGTTACCTGCACCCTGCGCGATGCGATCAATGCTGCGGCCAGCGGCGACACGATCCGGTTCGCCCCCGCGCTCGATGGGGCGACGATTGCGCTGAGCCTGTATAGCAAGCCTGCTGCCGGCCAGCAGGTCGGCGCGAGCGCGTTTTTTGTCAGCGGCAAGAGCCTGATCCTCGATGCGACGCTCAATGGCTTGACCAAGGGCGTGGTGATCTCCGCGCAAACGGCCAATACCAATTGTTCGGCGGGCAGTTGCTTTCGCCTGTTCGACGTCAATACCGGCGCGGGGTTGACCCTCAATGGCGTTACGCTGACCGGAGGCAAGGTGTCGGCGCCGGGCGGCGCGCTTGGTGCAGGCGGCGCGATTTTCAATCGCGGCGTATTGGCGATCAGCCGCAGCAGCCTGGTAGCAAATTCAGCACGATCGGCCGATGGCGGCGGCGGGACTGGCGGCGGCTTCGGTGGCGGCGGCGGCAGCGGTGGCGGCGGTGTTGTCGGCGCGGGCGGTGGGAGCGTTGGGGTCGACGGTGGTGGCGGCGGTTCTCCCAACCCTGGTAGCGGCGGCAACGGCTTCGGGCCCCCTCCTGCGACCGGCGGCGGCTTCGGCGGCGGCGGCGGCGCCGGCGGCGGCGGCTTCGCCAGCGGCTACGTTGGCTTCGGCGGCGGCTTCGGCGGTGGTGGTGGTGGCGGCGGCAGCAGCAGCTACGTCGGCGCGGGCAACGGCGGCAGCGGCGCTGCCGGCGGCGGCGGCGGCTTCGGCGGCGGTGGTGGCGGCGGCGGCGCCGGCAGCGGCTTCGGTGGCAACAACAACAATCCCGGCGGTGGCGGCGGCTTCGGCGGCGGCGGCGGCGCGTTCGGCAACCGCTTCGGCGGCGCCGGCGGCGGCGGCGGCGGCGGCGCCGGGATGGGCGGAGCGATATTCAACGACGCCGGCAGTGTGACGCTGACCAACGTCACCTTCAGCAGCAATACGGCGACGGGTGGAACGGGCGCAGGCGGCGGCATCGGCGGCTCGGGTTTGGGCGGCGCGCTGTTCAACCTCAGCGGCAGCATGCTCTTGACCTACGTGACCATCGCGGGCAACACCGTCAGCGGCGACACGAAGGACGGCACCGGCATCTATTCATTGGGCGATGCCAACTGCGGCAACGGCGGCAACCTGGCGTGCACGAGCGGTACCTCCAAAGCCAGCCTGACGCTGAACCAGACGATCGTCGACGCAGGCGTCGGCGGAACGAACGCGGTCGTGATCGACCAGCTCAACCCAGGCGCCATTCCGAATCTCAGCACGAGTAGCGGCGTCGCCAATCTGGTGACGAGCAATACCGCCAGGAACGGCACCATCTTCGGCGCAGGCATCGTGACGACAGCCGCTCCCAATCTGGCTGCACTACCCGCACCGTTGAAAGGCGGCTTGGTCGACTGGAGGACCCCGAACGGGGGCAGCCCCGCTATCAATGCCATCGCCTGCGCGGTATCGCCGTTGATCGATCAAGGCGGCGCACCGCGACCCGATCCGGCATCCGCCGGTCTGACTACGCGTTGCGACATCGGCGCAGTCGAGCCTGTCAATTTCTCCATTACTACAACTGCGACGCCCGTTGCAGGCGGCACGGTGACCTGCACGCCAGCGAGCGTGAATGCCGGCGGCAGCAGCACCTGCACCACGAGCGCGAATCCGGGCTACATCTTCATTGCGTTCAGCGGTGACTGCACCGGGGCGACATGTGTGCTGACGAATGTCCAGGCCAACAAGAGCGTCACGGCGACGTTCGAGCCATTTGTGCCAGCAACGATTCTGAAAGCCTTCGGCGCGCCCACGATGGCATTGTCCAGCACCACGTCACTGACGTTCACTGTCGCCAACCCGAACGCGAATGGGCCGCAGACGGGCGTTGCGTTCAACGACAGTCTGCCTGCCGGCTTGGTGGTGGCCACGCCGAATGGATTGACGAACACCTGCGGGGGCACGGCTACCGCGATCGCCGGAGCCTCGTCGGCGAGTCTGGCCAACGCAACCGTGGCAGCAAGCGCCTCCTGCACGGTGGTGGTAAGCGTGATGGGCACGACGCCCGGCACGAAGAACAACAGCGTGCAGGTGAGCTCCACCAACGGCGGCATCGGCAACACGTCGAATGCTTCGGTGACGGTCACCGGGTCGCCACCGATGATCACGAAAGACTTCGGCGCGGCCACGATTGTGCTGAAAGACACGACGTCGCTGACCTTTACGATCACCAATTCGAACGCGGTCGCGACCCTTACGGGTGTTGCGTTCACCGATATCCTGCCTGAGGGCCTGGTCGTGGGTACGCCGAACGCATTGACGAACAACTGCGGTGGCACGGCGGCGGCTTCCGCGGGGGGGACTTCGGTGAGCCTGTCGGGCGCAACCCTGGCAGCCGGCGCATCGTGCACGATGGCGGTAAATGTATACGGCTGGGCGCTGGGCTACGTGGACAACAGCGTACAGGTGACCTCAAACAACGCCGGTACCGGCAACACGTCGCATGCGACACTGACGGTGCTCGCCGACGCGATCTACGTCAACGGGTTCGACCCTCCGGCAACGATCACGCTCGGCACCGGGTTCGACCAACCGCGAGGCATCGCCGTCGACGCAAGCGGCAACGTGTTCTTCGCCGACATCTCCGGGGTGAAGGAGATTCTGAAGGCCGGCGGCTATACGACGGTCAATACGCTCGGCAGCGGTTTCAACACTCCGTTCGGTGTCGCCGTCAATGCCAGCGGCAACGTGTTCGTCGCCGATACCAATAACAATACGGTGAAGGTGATGCTGGCGCCGGGGTTTACGACGATCAACACGCTCGGCAGCGGGTTCGCCAATCCCGGCGGCGTCGCCGTCGATGGCAGCGGCAACGTGTTCGTCGCCGATGCGCTCAACAACGCGGTGAAGCTGATATTTGCCGTCGGCGGGTATACGACGGTCATTCCGCTCGGCAGCGGATTCAACACTCCGTTCGGCGTCGCCATCGACACCAGCGGCAACGTGTTCGTCGCCGATACCGTCAACGATAAGGTGAAGGAGATCCTGGCGCCCGCCTATACGACAGTCATCACGCTCGGCAGCGGGTTCAATCATCCCACCGGTGTCGCCGTGGATGCCAGCGGCAACGTGTTCGTCGCCGATTACTTCAACAATGCGGTGAAGGTAATCCTGGCGGCCGGCGGCTACACGACAATCAACACGCTCGGCGTCGGGTTCAGCCGGCCGTTTGGCGTCGCCGTCGATGCCAGCGGCAACGTGTTCGTTACCGATTACGACCACGACGCGGTGAAGATGATCCCGGCGCCCGACGGGCCTTGAACTGAACTGCATACGCCGAGCCCTTGGTGGCTACCCCGGCAACTACGAAGGCCACATTCCGAGTTTCGACGGCGGCTTCGTCGATCGAGCGTTCCTGTGGGGCGACAACATCGACAACAACGACGTGAGCGTCCTGGAAGCAACTTCGAAAGCGTACGCCTAATGTTGCGTGGAAGCTGGCGAATGACGCGACGTTGACCTCGACCCTTGGCGCTCCGCTGGGACTCTATCGCGCACCGAAGGCGCAACACCTGCCGAGGCGGGCAACCGATCGATGAGGCCGATGTAGTCCGCCTCTTGCTGGCGTAAGCCGGACAATGGTGCTGGCGCTGCGAAGTCGGCGCGAATGGCAGCTATCCATCCGGCACGTTCGATGGACTCACCGATTTCATCAAGCGGACTCTAGGGCTCGAAGGAGCCGTGAAAAATATCGTCCGTCCAGAGCTGCGTGACGATCGTGTCTACGAACGTGCCGGCATTTGCCGTTGTGGCCGAAAACGACGAAGCATATGCAGACTCGGCATTGATTGGCGTGGGATACATGTTGTCGACGACAAAGGGTGCGGTCGGCGCAGTGGCGGCTATCTCGATCAACAGATCACCGCCGCCGTACACGAATGGCTTGGAAAAAGTAATCGGACGGCCAAACGCGCCGCTCGGATAGTCGGCGACGGTGATCGCCAACGGTCCGCTGCGCACCAGCACCGCGTCGGCACCGCGATTGGTCGCGAAAGTCGTGCTGAGCGAACCCGCCGGCTTCGCCGACGTGCTCAGGCTCACGTCGAACTCCGCGATCGTCTGATCCGTATCTGGCGCGGGACCCGCCAATCGAAATGCGATGGCAGTAATCGCCGTTCCAACCGGAATCGCGCCCAAGGCGCTCGCACCGAACGCCATTTGAAAACGCCGCGCCCCGGCGCCGAATGGTGAGTTGTTGACGTTGTTTCCCGGAAGACTTTCGTAGCCCGCCGGAATGACGGCGTAATCGGTCGCCCCGACGGTGTTGGCGGGGCCGCTCGTTCCGACGA
>DASSGP010000356.1:0-9567 GCA_035693405.1 Rudaea sp.
CACGATCGCGCGCGCCAGCGCCACGCGGCGCACCATGCCGCCGGACAGCTCGCTCGGCATCAGTTCGGCCGCGCCGCGCAAACCGACCGCCTGCAGTTTGGTCAGCACGATGTTGCGCAGAATCTCTTCCGGCAGCTTCAGATGCTGGCGCAGCGGAAATGCGACGTTTTCGAATACCGAATAATCGGTCAGCAGAGCCGAGTTCTGGAACAGGTAACCGATCTTCTCGCGCAGGGCAAACAAGGCGTCGCGATCGATGCGTCCGACTTCCAGCCCATCGACGCTGATCGAGCCGGTGTCCGGCGCAAGCTGCCCGGTGATGTGCCGCATCAACGTCGTCTTGCCGGTGCCGCTCGGACCCATGATCGCGGTAACGCCGCCGCGCGGGATATCCAGGTCGACGCCGTCGAAGATCGTCTTGCCGTTCAGCACCGTGCGCAGGCCGCGGATGCGGACCAGCGGACCGTCGTCGTGGCTGGCGGAGGGAGTTGGCATGAGTCAGCGGGGAATTCGAGGCCGGCGGGAAACTGGCGCCGAGGCTACCTTAACCGACTGCCGCATTCCGCGAAAGCGCCCGCAGCAGCATCATTAAGCGCGGCGTCAGTGAGTGCGTGGATGAAAAGCATTTTAGGACGCGGATCAACGCGGATTTGCGCGGAAAAAAGCGGACTTGTGCGGATAAGAGTCCATCCAGGCGCTCAGGCATTTTCGACGATGGCAGAGCAAATTTGCATAGTGAGTGCGTGGATCAAAAGCATTTTTGGACGCGGATCAACGCGGATTTACGCGGATAAAGCGGACTTGTGCGGACAAGAGTCCATCCAGACGCCGAGGCATTTTCGACGATGACAGGCCAAATTTGCATTATGCATTCGCATTATCCGCGCAATCCGCGTTGATCCGCATCCAAATCGCTCTTGCCCTCTGCCGCTGTCGCCAAAATTTCAGGCGAAGTCACGCCTCGCGCAGCAAATCGGATAGCAGCGCCGCATAGCGCGCGCGCTGCGCCGCGCTGCGCAGCTGGCGGCTGATGACGATCGAGCGCAGTTCCTCGAGCGCGGTCGCAAAATCGTCGTTGACCAGCAGATAGTCGAATTCTTCCGCGTGGGCGATATCCGCGCGCGAATCGGCCAGACGGCGGCGGATGACCTCCTCGCTGTCCGAGGCGCGCGCGCGCAGGCGGCGCTCGAGCTCGGCGCGCGACGGCGGCAGGATGAAGATACTGACGGTGTCGGCCATTTGCGCGCGTACCTGGCGCGCGCCTTGCCAGTCGATCTCGAGCAGCACGTCGCGGCCCTGCGCCAGCGTGCGTTCGACCGCCACGCGCGACGTGCCTTTCAGATCGCCATGCACGACAGCGTGCTCGAAGAACTCGCCGCGCCGGATCATTTCCTCGAAAACGCCGCGCGAGACGAAATAGTAGTGAACCCCGTCGACCTCGTTCGGCCGCGGCAAACGCGACGTGTACGACACCGACAGCGCGATGCCCGGCTCCTGCTCGAGCAGCGCCTTGGTCAGACTGGTTTTCCCCGCACCCGAGGGCGCGGCGACGATATAGAGCGTGCCCGGCATCGGTGAATTATACGGACTGCGGCTGGCGAATGCTGACCGCAGGCGCCGCCGACGGCCGGGCCGCGTCATGGAATACGCGCCGGATGCAGGCTTCGAGTTCCCGCCGTTTGCCGGCGTGCCATTCGTCCGGCTTCGATGCACACTGATCGAACCAGGCA
Organism: Rudaea sp.; assembly: GCA_035693405.1. Lineage (GTDB taxonomy): Bacteria > Pseudomonadota > Gammaproteobacteria > Xanthomonadales > Rhodanobacteraceae > Rudaea. The sequence goes on from DASSGP010000356.1 coordinate 1,731, forward strand.
CGCAGCTTGCGAAATTCAGCGTTCAAGTCGCAGGGCGCTGGCGCGCGGAAGAACGAGCGCGACACGAGCGTGGCGGCGGCCCGCAACCGGACAATCTGTGCCGACACCAGATCGGCGGGAACCGGAAGTTCGTTGTCGCCGGCGCGGCCGACGCCGCCGACACCGAGCCGGTGGCCGGCATTGAGGATCACCGCGCAGATGTTCACGAGGAAATCGGAAACCAACACGTGGAAATGACTCGGCCAGCCCAGCGACAGGCGCATGTCGTTCAGGCCGATGTGAATCTCGCTGACTCCGGGAACGCGGCACAGGTCGGCAATCGCGGCCGCAGCCTCGGTCGTTTCCAGGAGCAGCACCGGGTGGGCGCGCTCATCGACCATGCGTATGAATCGCTCCGCGTCGGCGACGGTCTTGAAGAAAGGCAGCATGATGACCTTGACGCCCGCGTCGACAAGGCGGTCGATTTCTGCGGCGGTTTCGCGATGGACCGGGTTGCAGCGGACGAATAATTGCGCTCGCTGCAACATTGGCCGCACGGTAGCAAGGTCTGTCTCGGTGTGATCCGAGATCCAGGTTGCCAGATGCTGTTGTCGGGCGGCCTTGCCGATCTGTTCCATGTCGATGCCGATGCGGTCGACCCCGGCACGATCGGCCGCGTCGGCCAGGACCGGATCAGCGGTGAACAGGGTCAGCACCATGTCGCTGCCGTAGCTCATTGCGCTTGCCCCGGGAAGCCAGTGACGATCGCTTCAGGCGGTGCGCCGGAAAGAAAGCGTTTCGTCTGCGCTTCGGCAAACGTTTCGAACTCCGCCTGCATGTCGGGATGAAAAGCGGCAAGCTTCGGCGTGATCAGAAGGTTCGGCGTCGCCCAGAACGAATCGCCCGGAGCCGGGACTGGATCGAGCACGTCGAGCGCCGCGCCAGCGATCGCTCCGCTGCGCAGCGCGCCGGTCAGCGCTGTCAGGTCGACGACGCCCGCGCGCGCAATATTGATTACGAGTGCGTGCTGCGGCAGGCGACCCAGTTCGCGCGCGCCGATGCAGTGGCGCGTGTTGTCATCCAGCGGCACGGCCAGCACAAGGATGTCGGTATCCGCAAGCGCGTCGCGCCAATGATCCGCGTCGAGAAACTCGTCGCACGCCCGGATCTTGGCATCCGTTGGCGAACGGTCGCCGCCGCGCACGCATAGGCCGAGGCCGCGCAGCAACTTCGCTACCTGGGTTCCGACTGCTCCGAGTCCGAGCACGAGCGCGGTGCGCGGCAACGGCAGCATCACAGGCGGCGGGCCCCAGACGCCACGGGTCCGGTCATGCATGGCCAGAGGCAACCGGCGCAGCAGAGCCCAGGCCAGGCTGATCGCGTGATGGGCAATCGCGCGCGCGTTGAGCGGATTGCGCGACAAGAGGACTCCGCGATCCCGAAGCTCGCGCCAGGGCAGTTGATCAAAGCCTGCAGCCGTGGTCTGGACCCAGCGCAAGCGAAGTGCATGGGGAAGCAACTGACGCAGATAACGATGCCCCATCACGATTTCGGCCGATCCAGCGCGCGCGAGCGCATCACTCTCGCTGCGGGTCACGGCGACGCTTCCGGGACCGGCAATGTCTTCGAGACGCCGGACATGATCGGCGCTCGGCACGTAGTTGCTGTACATCAAAAGGATCACAGCAATCGTTCCGGACCCAGACCGGCGCACCAGCGCCGCCACATTTCGCGCAGCCGGCCTTCCAGCGCGCGCGCCAGTTCGGTGGCCTGTGAGATTGTGCTTGCCTGCATCTGCTCGCGCAGGCCGGCGCGCAGGTGCGCCAACTCCGCGGGCCGGCCCGACCAGTCGACAGCACGGTCGACATAATCGTCCTCGGACTCGGCGATGAATGCTTCCAGCCGCGCCGCAGCCATCCTCGAAGCGCCCAATCTCTGGATCAGCGAATTTCCGGCGAGCGTCAATGTCGGCACGCCCATCCACAGCGCAAAGTTCGCCGTCGTGCCGCTCGAAAACGGCAGTGTGTCTAGCAGGATGTCGACTTCGTCGTGCAGCTTGAGATACGCCGCGAGGTCCAGACGCGGCCGCAACTCCAGACGCTCTTGCCCGATGCCGGCGGCGCCGAAGCGGCCCCGCAGTTCCTCCGCGACACGTTGATCCGGCAACGCGCCAACCAGAAGGCGAGATGCCGGAATACGTTTCAGCACCCGGGCCCACAGCTCTACAGTCCGCTCGCCGAGCTTGTTGACGCGATTGAAACTGCCGAAGGTGATTGCTCCCGCGCCGAGCATCGGCGGCTGCGCAACATCGGAAAGGTTGCCCGGCCGAGCGAAGACGGACATGAAAGGCAGGTATGCCAGGCGCTCGGTGAACAGGCGGTCGAAGCGTCCGGGCGGGGCCGCGATCCGGTCAACCAGCCGGTAGTCGATCGCCCTCAACCCGGTCGTTCCCGGATAGCCGATCCATGAAATCTGGACCGGCGCGGGCCTGCGTGCGAAGACCGGCAGCCGGCCGCCCGCGGTATGCCCGGACAGGTCGAACAATATATCGATGCGATCGGCGCGGATGCGCGCATCCAGTTGTGCATCCGGCATAGTCGCCGCGTTCGTCCAGTGCGAGGCCAGCGCACGCAGCCGCGCGCTGGTCGCGTCTTCGGCGGGCTGCGCATCGTAGGCGATCAGCTCGAATTGCTCGCGATCCAGGGTGCGCCAGACCGGTTCGAGAAACCGGGCGACGGGATGATCGCGCAGGTCACCCGATACGAAGCCCAGGCGCAGGCGCCGGTCCGGGTCGGACGAATTCGTGTGCCGCATCCGGTTCGCACTGACCGGCGCCTCGATGCGTTCGCCGAATTTTCGATGCGCGGCGAAAATATCCTCAGGCGATTGGCGTTCGTCGTGCAGCGCGCAATACAAGTCCCCGCTCCATGCGGCTGTCAACGTGGGATTCAGTTCGAGCGCGCGCCGATAATGGACCGCGGCGGACGCCACGTCGCCCAGACTGTTGAGGTAGCTGGCCAGGTTGACGTGCGCGTCGGCGTAGGCGGGGTCGATGGCCAGTGCGTGCCGCGTCGTTGCCATCGCCCCGTCCAGGTTGCCGCGCAGATTCTGCTCGCGTCCGAGACTCAGCAATGCCGGACACAAGTTGGGCTGCAGGGAAACGGCGCCGATAAAAGCGGCTTCCGCCTCGGCGTGCAGCCCCGTCGCGCTGAGCGCATTGCCCAAGCTCAAGTGCGCGACTGCCAGGCCCGGAGCCAGCCGGATCGCTTCGCGCGCGAGTCGCAGCGCTTCCACGGGATTGCCCGATTCAAGTTCATTGGCCGCCGCGTTTGACCAGACGCCGGCCTGGGAGGGAGCAAGCTTCAGACTCTTGCGAAACGCCTGCGCAGCGCCGGAAAAATCGGCGCGGCGTTGCAGCGCCAGCGCGAGGTTGTCCCAGATCGACCAGTCCTTCGGCGCCAGCTCGCTGGCGCGCCGCAACGCAGGCAGCGCCTCGTCGATCCGGGCTTGCGCCAGCAGGGACGCGCCGAGCAACTGCCAGGCCTTGCCGGACTTCGGGTAGGCGCCGACGAATTCGCGTGCAAGTTTTTCGCAGTCCGCAATGTCGCCGCTTCGGAACCGACTCAGCCAGGCCGACAACAGACCCGCCGCGAGGTTCCCGCCACTAGCCGCGGGCAGGCTTGCGACGGCCATCGCACACGCTCAACCGCGACGAACGATGCCCGTGCGTCGAACAAATGTAATATGGTAAATTTATACATCCCCCTCGGGACTGCCTTGCAGCCGAGCCGCCCCCGGCCCTCTGCCCCGTCCCCATCCCCATCCCGCGGCCATTCTACCGCTGCGCAGGCGAAAATCTATGGTGTCCGACCGTGTTCGCGCCGTGACTTCGTTCAGCTACGGATTCCGTCGGGACATCCGCACCGTCACTCGATATTCTGCACCTGCTCGCGCACCTGCTCGATCAGCACTTTCAGCTCGACCGCGGCCTGGGTCGTGCGCTGGTCGACCGACTTCGAACCCAGCGTATTCGCCTCGCGGTTGAATTCCTGCATGAGGAAATCCATGCGCCGGCCTACTGCGTCGGGCAGCGCCAGCACGCGCCGCGCCTCGGCGATGTGCGCCGACAGACGATCGAGTTCCTCGTCGACGTCCATGCGCGACAGTTGCAACACGAGTTCCTGTTCGAGCCGCCCGGGATCGGCGGCCTGGGCAACTTCAGCCAGGCGCGCAACCAGGCGCGCGCGCAGGACGCTGCGGATGTCGGGCAGCCAGGTGCGCACGTCGGCGACGATGCGCTCGACGGCATCGAGCCGCTCGCGCAAGAACGCACCGAGCCGCTCGCCTTCGCGCTGGCGCGTCGCCAGCATGTCGTCGAGGGCGCGGTCGAGCAGGTCGAGCGCCGCCTGGCGCAGCCCTTCCTGATCGACTTCCTCGCGCAGCAGCAGTCCCGGCCAGGCGAGCAAACCGGTGAAGTCCACCGAAAGCTTTGGGAAGCGCTCGCCGACGATGACCGCCGAGCGCTCGAGTTGATCGAGCAGCGAATCGTTGATGCGGATTTCGCCTGCGCCGGCGTCGGCCGGGCGGAAACGCAGGTTGACATCGACCTTGCCGCGCGTGAGCTTTGCCGCTACGCGCTCGCGCAGCGCCGGTTCGATCGCGCGCAATTCCTCGGGCAGACGCGGGTTAAGTTCGAGGTAACGGTGATTGACCGAGCGCAACTCGAAAGCGAGCGCGCCCCAGCGGGTTTCCGTCTCGGCGCTTGCGAACGCGGTCATGCTGCGGATCATGGGTGACGAGTGCTCATCGTTGTGGGTGCGCAGTATGCCATGTGGGCGGCGAGGGCTGAGGGCTGAAGTCTGAGAGTGTTGGCGCCGGATCGCGCGACGATACCGGTATCGAAGAGCGCGGCGCCCCCAGTCTGCGGCGCGTCGCTGTTCAGCCCTCAGCCCTCAGCCCTGCTGCTAAACTGCACACCCGCATACACGAATTCCCCAATGACCACTTCTCCCCGCCCCAGCGGCCGCGCGCACGATGAACTGCGCGTTATCGGCATCGAACGCAACTACACGCGCCACGCCGAAGGTTCGGTCCTGATCGCCTGCGGCGACACGCGCGTGCTGTGCACGGCCAGCATCGAAGACAAGGTGCCGCCGTTCCTGCGCGGAAAGGGCGAGGGCTGGGTCACGGCCGAGTACGGCATGCTCCCGCGCGCGACCAAGGACCGTACGCAGCGCGAGGCGGCGCGCGGCGGCCAGGGCGGGCGCACTATGGAAATCCAGCGCCTGATCGGCCGCGCCCTGCGCGCCTGCGTCGACCGTTCCGCACTCGGCGAGCGCACGATCACGCTCGACTGCGACGTGCTGCAAGCCGACGGCGGCACGCGTACGACTGCGATCACGGGCGCGTACATCGCCCTGGTCGACGCCGTTGGCACGCTGCGCCGTCGCGGCGCGGTCAAGAAAGATCCGATCCTCGGCGCGGTTGCCGCCGTGTCGGTCGGCGTCTATCGCGGCCAGCCGGTCCTCGACCTCGACTACGCCGAAGACGCCAATTGCGACACCGACATGAACGTCGTCATGAACGATGGCGGCGGCTTCATCGAACTGCAGGGCACGGCCGAAGGCCACGCCTTCCGTCGCGGCGAACTCGACGCGCTGCTGGAACTCGCGCAAAAAGGGATAAATGAACTTTTGCTCAAGCAACGCGAGGCGCTTGGAGCCTGAGGAGCGAGGGCTTAGGCGTGGGTGTCAGCTGTTGTGTGCCCCTAGCCTCTAGCCCCTGGCCCCTAGCCCCTTCCCATGCGCCTCGTCCTCGCCAGCAGCAACCACGGCAAGCTCGTCGAGATGCGCGAGGAGCTTTCCGGCTTGAAAATCGAACTGGTCCCCCAGGTGGAACTCGCCATCGGCGACGCCGACGAGACCGCGGGCACGTTCGTCGAAAACGCGCTGCTGAAGGCGCGTCACGCCGCGAGCGCAAGCGGCCTGCCCGCGCTCGGCGACGATTCCGGAATCTGCGTCGACGCGCTTGGCGGCGCGCCGGGTCTGTACTCCGCGCGCTACGCCGGCGCGCATGGCGACGCGCAAGCGAACATCGGCAAGCTGCTGCGCGAACTGCGCGACGTGCCCGAGGCGCGGCGCACGGCGCACTTCTATTGTGTCATCGTCGTGCTGCGCAGCGCCGACGATCCGATGCCGCTGATCGCGGAAGGACGCTGGGACGGCAGCATTCTCGAGGCACCGCGCGGCAACGGCGGCTTCGGCTACGACCCGGTGTTCTACGACCCGAAATTGCGAACCGGTGCGGCGGAACTGGAAGCATCGATCAAGAACCGCGTCAGCCATCGCGGCAAGGCGCTCGCGCGCATGCGCGAACTGCTTTCCAACGCTTTGGCGCAAGCCTGAGAGGAGCGCAGCTGCTTGCCCATGCGTGAACCATCTGCCGGTCTGCCGCCGCTGTCGCTCTACATCCATATCCCGTGGTGCGTGCGCAAATGTCCGTATTGCGATTTCAATTCGCACAACGCTCCGGGCACGCTGCCGCAGACAGAATATGTCGATGCGCTGCTGTGCGACCTCGATCAGGACTTGCCGCTCGCTCAGGGGCGGCCGCTGACCAGCATCTTCTTTGGCGGCGGCACGCCAAGCCTGTTCGCGCCCGACAGCATCGCGCGAATTCTCGACGGCGTGGCCGCCCGTCTCGAGATTCCACGAGAAATCGAGATCACGCTGGAGACGAACCCGGGCACGGTCGAGCACGGACCCTTCGCCGGATACGCGCGCGCCGGCGTCAACCGCATCAGTTTTGGGGTGCAGAGTTTCGATGACGGCGCGCTGCGGCGCATCGGCCGCATCCACGATGCCGCGCAGGCTGAGCGCGCTGTCAAGCAGGCGCAGGATGCCGGCATCGGCAACCTCAACCTGGACCTCATGTACGCGCTGCCGCAACAGACCTTGGCCGGCGCGCTGGAAGATGTGGAAAAAGCTATTTTGCTGCAAACGCCGCATATGTCGCACTATCAGCTGACGCTGGAGCCGAATACGGCGTTCGCCGCGAACCCGCCGCCCCTGCCCGACGACGATGCTGCGTGGGACATGCAGGAAGCCTGTCAGGCGCGCATCGCCGCAGCGGGACTGGCGCAATACGAAGTGTCGGCCTACGCGCGCCCTGGCGACGAGTGCAGGCATAACCTCAATTACTGGCATTTCGGCGATTACCTCGGGATCGGCGCCGGTGCGCATGGGAAACTGAGCGTGGGAGACGGGAGACGGGAGACGGAAGAGGGAATAGCGGCGGCGCGACGTGATGGCTCTCCGGGTATCGGCTCTCCGCTGCCGGCTACCGAATTCCAGATTCGACGACGCTGGAAGGTGCGCGCCCCGCGAGGCTATCTGGAACATGCCGCAAGCGAACGCCGCATCGGCGGCGATGACGTCGTGGCGAACGAGCAGTTGCCATTCGAATTCATGCTGAATGCGTTGCGCCTGAATGCCGGATTCACCCTGACACAGTTTTCCGCGACCACGGGCCTGGATGCGGGCGCGATTCGGCCCCGACTCGGCGCGGCGATCGCGCGCGACTGGCTGACGCTGGACGACGACCGGGTCCGCGCAACCGAGTTCGGCCGGCGTTTTCTCAACGACGTGATCGCCGCCTTTCTGCCGGACGCGAAACCCGGCGCACTGCACCTGCACGGAGGTCCGCCGCATGACTGAGACGATCACGATTCATTGCCCGTACTGCGGCGAAGGCTACGAGACCGTCGTCGACCTTTCCGCCGGCTCGCAGCGCTATGTCGAGGATTGCGCAGTGTGCTGCCGGCCGATCGAGATCGCGCTGCGCGTCGGCGACGACGGCG